>JAGNNB010000173.1 GCA_017990865.1 Lysobacteraceae bacterium | reverse complement strand
GAGACGCCCGACACCTCCGCCTTGAACAAGCAGATCGTGCAAGCGGTGAGTTTCGCGAACGCCGAAACCGCCAGCTACGCCGCTTCGCAGATCGCGATCGATGCGGACATGGTGATCAGCCAGTCCGCGGCGTTGGCGTCGCAATCGGCGCTGTCGTACTTCGACGGCGTGAGCAAACTCGCCTTGGCCAGCCAAGCGGTGCTGATCAAAGAGATGACGCAGAGCCTCGCCAAAGGCGCAGCCGGCGCGCAGGACGCCCTGGTGCAAGGGCTCGGCGTGTTGGCGACCGACATCATGGTCGCCGCCGCCGCCGCGGTCGCCGCCGCCACCGGCGCGATGGAAGGCGAAGCCGCGGGCTTTGCGATGGACAAGATCGATCAAAGCATTTCCAAGTACGCCGAATTGCTCGATCGCAGTAAGAGCGTAGGCGGCTAGCGCAGCGCCATAGGCGGAACGAGCGCAGCGTTCGGAATGGGACGAACGGCGCGCGACCACGAGAGGACGACCCGCCGTCGCGACCGACGGCGATCCGGACAGGAGTCGAGGCATGGCCTATTTCAAACTCACATCGCGAACCCCGATCCGGCAATACGCCTACGACTATCACAGCCACTTCGGCGGCATCCTGCCGCTCGACGACGGGCCGATGGCCGAGCAGGAGTACGCGGTTCGCTTCGAGTTCGAAGGGCGCGATTGCCATGTCGCCCTGGATCCGCGTCGGGAATTGTCGCTGCTCGGGGCGGTGGCGAACATCGACGAGGATGCCGACTTGACCGCGTTCAACGGCCAGCGTCGCTTGTTCGCCGAAGCGCTGGCATGGGTCGAAAGCGACGATAACCCTTTGCGCAAGCTCGCCTTGCGCGCCGACCCGACGGTTTACGAGCGCGGCGAATGCGCGGCGGAAAACGTCTATATCGCGGCGGTACTGTTGGCTCAGCGCGCGTGGCTGGATGCGCGCATCGCCAACGGCGAAGCGGAATCCCCGGAGCTGTACCGCAGCGTGCGCGAGCAATTGTTCGCGGGCGATCTGCGCGAGTACGACCCGCAGATGTTCGCGTTCTTGCGCTATTTCAACCGCAAGATCTACCGCGCGAACAAATACACGCCGTTCGACGACGCCTACAAAACGCGCTCGTCGCTGATCAAACAATTGCGCCGGCGCGAAGGCGGCGAAGAGTTTTACCGGAAGTGGATGCTCGCGACCTTCGCGTTCCTGCACCGTTCCGGCGTGCGTTGCAGCCAGATCGCGCTCGGCGCCGATGAGATCGGTCTCGCCGATCCGATGGCCGAGGCCTTCAACCGCGCGTATCACTGCCAATTCCGATTGCTGGCGCATACCTCCAGCGGCTATCAGTCCGGCGATGCGCTGCGGCAGGATCTCGAACAGAAGATCATGCCGTTCTTCCGCGATCCGGCGCGCTACAAGCAGGTGATCGGTCTGGATCTGCTGGGCACCGAGAACCGCGTCGCGCACTACGGCGCCCTGCTGGAATTCCTGCGCGAAACCGCCGAGACCCTGCATCTGGATTTCGGCAGAAGCGAGGCCAACCGCGCGCGCGCCATGGCGGTGCATATCCATTGCGGCGAAGGCGCGTCGGCCGATGCCGACCATCGCTCGATGATCGGTTACGCGCGGATGAGCGCGACGACGCGCCCGGACGAGGCGTTCTACAAGGCGTTCGCCGAGTACATTCGCCGCTGCGGCGCGAACGCGGCGAGAAAGAACGCCGCCGAACGCCAGGGCACGGGCGGCGTGCCCGCGCGCAAGGCCGATGGCCCGTCCGGCCTGTTCGACGAACTGTTCCGCAACGATTCCCTGACGTGGAGCGGGCTGCAATTGCGCCGCTTCGACGTGAATACGCCGGATTCCGCGCAGCGCGTGGCCTACAACGGCAAGCGCAATGCGATGGCGATCGCCGAAGCGTTCGAACGTCAAGCGCCGAACGCGGGCGAGCGCACGTATTACGACGTGCTGACCGCGGAGAACACGCCGTTCGCGTTCCGCCTGGGGCACGATTTCTACTATCGCGGATTCATCGCCTCGAAGTTTCCGAAGTTGGCGCTCGACACCAATCTCGGCAGCAACGCGATCACCGGCGCCTCGGGTCTGTTCTGGTCGTCGGACGAGTACCGCATGAACCGCGGTTTCCGTCATCTCGACGGTTACATCGACACCGACGTGTTGATCGCCGCGAGCGACGCCGTCGCGTACATGGGCAGCGAGGCGCTGAGCGAAGCGGACGTGCAGGCGGCGCTGACGATCAGCGCCGGCCGGGGCAGCTTGGCGCAGATTCTCGGCGATCCGCGCAACCGCGAGCGTATCGAAGCGATGCTGCGGTCGGCGTTGGGGCCGATCGCCGACGCCGTTCCCGATACGTACGCGCTTTACAAACGTTTGACGCTGGAGATCGTGGGCGATATCGCCGCGCCGGCGTATTGGTTCGAGGCGATGCTGCTGTCGTTGTCCGCGTTCCAGAACTGGCGCTGCTACTTGCTGGGCGCGGACGGTCAAGGCGTCGAACACACCGATCTGCAGGACGAATTCCTGCGGATGCTGTTGATCGTCGCCTACCAGGCGCTGCCGGCCGGCCGCGTCGCGGCCAACGATACGTTATTGGATGCGGTGCAGACGTTGATCCTGTCGGTGGCCGGGGCGTACTGGGCCACCGCGGTGGATCCCGCGTTGCCGCCGCCGGTGAACGCCGAAGCGCCGCTGCGCCGATTCGAGGGCTACAAAGGCCCGTCTTCGGTGGTGGTGGTGGAGCGAGGTTGAGGATGCGGCGATGGTTCACCGACGCGAGGATGAGCGCGATGGCTGACGCGATCACGGTCGCGACCGTATCGCGATCGCACGCGCGGGACGCTTCGCGTCAGGAATGGATGGAGGAGAGGGCATGGATCGGGTCAAGCAATTTCTGAGGGTGCGACCGTTATTGGAGCGCCGCCCGCCCGCCGAGGCATCGGCGCTGGTGCCTGTGGCCGCGCCCGCGCAGCCGTCCGATGCTTTGATCGAGAGTTCGCCTCGTCCGCCGCCGGTCGCACGCGACCGCGGGCGCAACGCCTTGTTGATGCTGATGTTGTTGCGAACGCTCGGGAGGCGAACATGAACGACCAGCCGGAGATGAGCAAGAAAGCGCAGGAGCTTTACGAGCTGGCCAGGAATGTGGCCGAAGTGCGCGTCGGTTCGCCGCTGAGCGACGAACTGGATCGCAAGCTCAAAGCGTGGGCGCAGACCAGCGCGGTCGCCGAGGCGGCGCGCATGTCCCAGGATGGACCGGCGGGCGCTCTACGGCGCAATGCCGCCAAGGCCATCGATGAGCATCGCGCGCGCAACGATGCGATGTTGCGCGATGTTCTCGCGATGCCGACGCTGTCGCGCGCGCCGCGCGAGGATCAAAGCCTGGAGACGTTCGCGGCCGTGATCGGCGCCGCGCATCGGCGCCTCTCCAGCGCGGAGCCCGCGCAACCGGCGCCGGAGGGCAGCCGCGAGCGCAGGATCGACGATCTCGGCGACGGTTTGATCGCGCTGCTGCGTTTCGAAGTGGATCGCCATGTGCAACAGACCTTCGGCCCGCTCGCCGAACGCTTGCATGCGGTGGTCGATAGCGTGCAGAAGCAAGTGAACGAAAAACGCGCGCAGCGCGCGCGCGACGACGCGAGCGCCGGAGACCCGGATGCGAAGGCCACAAGCGCGAAACCCGCGAAGCGGGACGCGGAAGATCGCCGCAAACGCGCGTCGAAAAAGAAGTTCACACGGGTCGCGCGCGAACGTTGAATGGAGACGGAAGCTTGCGCGGATGCGCAAACCGAAACGAAGGTGCGCGGTGCCGAGCGGAATCGGCGTCGCGATGCGATGGATCGATAGGCCGAGGAACGAAGCCATGAACGAACAGAAAAACGATGCCGTCGCCGATGCGGTGACTCAGACCGATGCCGTCGTCGCGGGCGCCGGCGACTTTTCCGGCGCCGCCCTTTACCAGAGTTTCGCGCACTCCACGGCGTTGATGTTCGAGAACGCCGTCGCCGAGCAGCAGCGGGGCGCGATGACCGCGAGCGCGTCGGCCGACATGAACGTGCGCGAATTGCTGGGCCTCGGCGTCGCACCGCTTGCGAGCGCGGAGGCCGGCTTCGTCGCCGGCGCGTCGGCGACCGAACAACTCAACGTCTTCGTCGACCTGCTGCAACAGTTGCAGCCGTAAGACCGCATCGCGCTCGCCGCCGATGTCGGCGCGCGCGACGGTTCACCCCATTGAATCGTCGCCCGGACCGGGAACGATCAATCCCAGCCGCATCCGCCGAGGATGGCGGTGTCGTTCAACTCAACAGGAGATATCGTTATGGCACTCACCGTTAATCCCCAGATCACCGACGCCGTGACCCAGTCCAACGTCAAAGTGATCGCCGAGTCGCCGGCGTTCGCGATGAGCTCGATCTATCAGGCGCTCGGCCATTCGACCGGCATCCTGTTCGAGAACGCCGTCGCCGCGCAGCAGCAGCAGAACACGCTGGCGTTGGCCGCTTCGAACCAGGGCGTGATGCAGATCTACAGCGTCGACACCACGGCCGCCGCGGGCGCGACCGAGAAAGTCGCGCAGACGGGCATCGCCGACAACCTGACCTCGATGCTGACCTTGGTGAAGTTGTTCCAGCAGTAATCGTCGCGGTCCGGCGCGACGCGTTCGCTCGCCGTCGCGCACGTCGTTCGATTGCGATGTGCGCACGGCGAGCGGAGCGGCGTAGCAGGCGCGTCGCGGCAGCGAGCCGCAACCGACGACGCGCGTGATCCGAGCCTCGCACGCGAAGCAAATACGGGCGCGGCGGATCCGCGTTCGCCCGACCCCATCGCGGACGCGCACGAGCGTCCGCATCGTTCAAGGAGAAAGGAATGAGCAGCGTCAACGAACAAGTGACCGATGCCGTCACCCAGTCCAACGTCAAAGTCCTCGGCGAGTCGCCGGCGTTCGCGATGAGCGCCATGTACCAGGCGCTGGGTCATTCGACCGGCATCCTGTTCGAAAACGCCATCGGCGCACAGCAGCAGCAGAACACGCTGGCGATGGCCGCTTCGAATCAAGGCGTGCTGCAGATCTACAGCGTGGACACCACGGCCGCCGCGGGCGCGACCGAGAAAGTCGGGCAGACCGGCATCGCCGACAATCTCAGCTCGATGATGGCCTTGGCGGAGTTGTTCCAGCGTTGATGCGCGCGCGGGCGGCGAGACGTCCGCCCGCGGTCGCTCCGCCGTAGCGTTGCGCCGCCGTTCGGACGCTTTCGTACGCTCGGCGAGCCGTTTCGACGATGCCTGCGTTCGGGCGCGGGGATGCGCCCGACGATAGAAGGTCTTCTCCAAGGAGCATGCAATGAGTCACGTCAATTCTCAGGTCGTCGATGCGGTGACCATGAGCAACGTCAAGACCCTCGCCGAATCGCCGGCGTTCGCGATGGGGTCGATCTACCAAAGCCATGCGCACTCGATGGGCATTCTTTTCCAGAATGCGGTGGCGGCGCAGCAACGTCAGAACATGTTGGCGTTGGCGGCTTCCAATCAAGGCGTGATGCAGATCTACAGCCTCAACACCACGGCCGCGGCGGGCGCGACGCAAAAGGTCGCGCAGACCGGTTCCGCCGACAACCTGACCAGCCTCCTGACGTTGATGCTGATCCTCCAGAACCAGTAACCGAGAAGACGGCTCGCGCACGGTGCGAGTCGAACGTTTCATGGATGGGGTGGTTCGCGCGGCGCGCGCGCTGGATGCGTGCGCGGGCATGGGTTTCGGGCGTTCGTCTCCCGTCGCCGCGGATCGCCTTTCGAGGGGGCATGGAATGCGTTGCGCGAGCGATGATCGTCGATTCGCCGTTTTTATACGTCGCTACGCCTGCGCGAGGCGAGGCTCGTGAACGCGCGTGCGACGCCGCCCGATGGCGATGCGGCGAGCGGCTTCGGAGCGGCGCTCGGAACGGCGACCGGCGACGATTTCGCGAGCGTCGAACCGGGCGATGCCCTGGCGCCGCCGCCGTCCGCGCACGCGGCGGCATTGCGCGAGTCCGCGTTGTTCCGCGGTTTGCCGGAGGCCTTGATCGATCGCGTTCTGGCGCATTCCGTCGAACGCCGCATGCGCGAGCGCGACATCCTGTTTTTCAAAGGCGACCCCAGCGACCATGTCGGCGTCGTACTCGACGGTACGCTGTACAAAATCCTTTATGGTCCCAAGGGCCAGGAATTGATTCTCGATGCCATCGAAACCGGCGAATTGACCGACGAGATGGCGTTGGTCGAAAACCGTCCGCGCAGCGTCACCGCGATCGCCTACGGGCCGGTGCGCGTGCTGTCCATCCCGCGCCGCTGCTTTTTGACGCTGCGCGAAGAGCCGGCGCTGATGCAGCGCGTCCATGCGCTGATGTACGACCGCCTGCGCAAAAGCATCGATGCGATGGAGATCATGTGTCTGCATCGGCTCGAATCGCGGCTCGCGCGGCATTTGTTGTCGACGATCGATGCGG
>JAGNNB010000172.1 GCA_017990865.1 Lysobacteraceae bacterium | reverse complement strand
ATGTGGACACGAATCCTCGCCTACGGCCTGCTGCTCGCAGCGGGCACGCTGGCGCTGCAGTGGCTGGATTACCAGCGGCTGGCGCGCGCCCATTCCGATGAGGTCTACGTCTTTTTGATCGCCGCGGGCTTTCTGGCCCTGGGCGTCTACATCGGCGCCCGCGCCTTGGGCAGCGGCAAGCCCGCCCCGTTCGACGGCAATCCGCAGGCGCAGGCCGCGCTCGGTATCAGCCCACGCGAGCTGGAAGTCCTCAAGGAAATCGCCGCCGGCCGCTCGAACAAGGAAATCGCGGCCAAGCTCGACGTCTCCCCGAACACCGTCAAGACGCACATCGCCCGCCTGTACGAGAAACTGGACGCCAAGCGCCGCACCGACGCCCTGCGCAAGGCGCGCGAGCTGGGGCTGATGCCGTGACCGCAGCGCGGCGGTGTCGGGGCCGAATCGCCGGCCGGCGAGAGACGAAACCGGGCGGATGAGCGAGTAAAACGCACTAAAACGCCGAAATCACCCATCCGGGCGATTGATCCCGCCCCGGCTTGGGCCCCGAATACCGCCTCCCAATCACGCGAGGAGATCTCCCGATGTTCCGCAACATTCTGCTCTGGGGCACCGTCGCCGGCTTGATCGTCGGCAGCATCCTGTTCGGCACCACCGTCGCCATGGCCGGCAACCCGCCGCCGATGGGCGTCGGCATGCTGATCGGTTACTCGTCCATGTTGATCGCGCTCAGCGCGGTGTTCGTGGGCATGAAGCGCCATCGCGACCAGGCCCTCGGCGGCGTCATCCGGTTTTGGCCGGCCTTCGGTATAGGCCTGGGCATCAGCGTCGTCGCCGGCGTGTTCTACGTCCTGGCCTGGGAGGCGGCACTGGCTGTCACCGGCATGGATTACATGGGTGAGTACGCCAAACACATGATCGAGCAGCAGCGCGCGAAAGGCATGGCCGCGGCCGAGTTGGCGAAATACGCCGCCGAGATGGAAGCATTCAAACGCCAATACGCCGACCCGATGTTCCGCCTGCCGATGACCTTCACCGAAATCTTCCCCGTCGGCGTTCTGGTCTCGCTGATCAGCGCCGCGCTGCTGCGCAAGCCGAGTTTTCTGCCGGCGAAGCGGGGGTGATGCCGGGCATCGGGCGCCCCGCAGGCGCGCCCGATGCAGATACGAGGTTAGCTAGCCGTTTTGATTCAAGGCGCGATCAAGCGCACCACCGGCACCTCGAAACAACGCGCCAGCTCGCGCGCGATACGAAAGCGCACCGCGCGCCCGCGTTCGGCGCGTTTGATCGTCGGCAGCGAAACGCGGATATTGCGGCGCCAGCAGTCGTCGGCGAGGTCTTGTTGGCTCATCAGCCGTGCGTGGCGGAGCCGGAGCAAAGCGTCGCGATCGAGCATGATGCGGCCGCCGCGAAGCAGTTGGAGAGAAAGCACGGTGTCATCGCTGGCTTGGGCACATTCGGTTTGAAAACGAGTCGAATCGTTCATAGTGATCCTTCGGAATTGGGCATGTTCGTAAGAACTCAGGCCTAGACTCTCGCGGGAAAGATTTCGGTATCGCGTTCATAGGAATGCTCCTGATTCGAAAAAGACGGGGGCGATAAGGCCGGGGTGCGGCGGTGGACGATCGTCATCCGGGAGAGTACCGGATGAGCCGGGCATATCCGGAGACGACGCGGATACGATTTTGATGCGAATTTCCTACGGCGCGAGGTATCAGCCCGGGATCACATGGCGAGGCGCCTCGCGGGCCTACGCAGAACCGCTTCGCGCCCGAACCCGTCGGCGTCGGTTTCAGAAACGCAGGAACAACACCAAAAGCGCAATGAGTAGGGGCGGCGCGCTCAGCCCCAACATCGCAGCGAGCGTGTACGCATGCGCGATGCAGAACTCGCGCGGATTGCCTTTGCGATAACGCACATCGAATTCTCGCGGTATCAGCAGTTTGCGAAACGCGAAAAAATCGCCGTTGATACCGAAAGACAGGTCCGCATCGATGCCGAGCTCGTAGCGGTGCCCATCCGCTTCGTACTCGATCGCATAGGCCGGCTGCAGATTGTTGAGCGGATCGATCTTGCCGAGAAAGCCGCGCGAGGCGACGAACGTGTCGATGATGCGGGCGGGCGTCGTCGGCCAGTCGCGCGTACGCCAACGGTCCCACCAGGGTCGGATCGCGTACCAAAGGGCGACCGCGAAGAGACAGAGGCGGATGATGCTTTCAGTTTTCATGCGTTTTCGGACACGAATCGTCGGTGGCCGCGCAGACCGCTACGGGTTCGCCCGCGACACCCGAGCGCGACACCGGAACGATCTCCAAACGCCAACGCACATGCCCGTCCGGATCGGGCGTGATGCCAGTCCATGCCCAATGCACGGACGCTTTGCCGTGGACGGACGATACGGCGGCCATCGGAAACGCCGGAACGACGCCTTCGTCGTGGACGCCGGACACCGCACGCACGAAGAACCCGAAATCGTGGGCTTTACGATCGGACAAACCGGCGAACTCCAATTCGATCGCGATAAAACCGACACCATCGCAACTATCCGCGTCGCCCATCGAGGGCATGAAGTCGACGCTGCGCACCACGACCTTCGGCGGCACCGGCGACGAGGGTTTGGCGCGCCGGAAACGGAATTCGGGCGACACGAAGAGACTGCACGCCGCGGCGGTGTGCGGCAACGCGCAGAACAACGCCAGTGCGATTGCGAGCGATTTCATTGCGGACCCTCGCCGGTCAACCCGTCCGCAAGCCTAGCGCATTCCTGTCGAGTACGCCTGATGAGTGCCTGTCTTCCGGAAAAATTCGCATAGGGTGCGCCTGTGGCGCACCGCTTTTTCCGGAGCCGTTGCGGATCGCTGCGCCGCAAGCGCACCCGATGTCGCGCCTCGAAGATAACGATGCCTCATCGGCCAACGACATATTGCGACAACCACCACACCGTACCCGCGAGCACGCCGATGCCCGCAGCGCTGACCAGAAGTATTTCGACGAACCCCGCGCTGTCGTACTCGCGGCAACCGACATCTCTCGCGACCGACAACGGATTCGATTCGCGTATGGCCTATCCCAGGGCGCGCGTCACTCTCGGTCGCGCGATCGATACAGCCATAACGCCAGCGCGATGATGAGGGCGAGGATGCCGGCAGGAAGCGCGAACCAGAACAGTTCGATCAACGTTCCGCTGCCCTTGAGCGAGAGTGCCGCGATGCCGAGCGCGATGCCGAATATGCCGGCGCAAATAAAGTAAAGCAGGCGGCCAGTGCGAAAGAAGCGCGCAAGCATCGAATCGCTCTCGGCCCAATCCTCCTCAGGGTCGTTTTCCGTCATCGCCACCCAGAAGAATGGGATCGCCAACACGGCCCAGACCCATTTCGGGATGTCGTGTCCGTTACGCTCGTCCCAATGGAGCAACAAGAGGAAGCCCAGGCCATACAAACCGAAAATGAGCAAGCGAGGCATTTCGGAGATGTCGAAAGAGTGCGGGAGACGGATCGCGCCATCGTATCAGCAGAGGTTCGCGGCCCGTTTCGATGAGGGCGAGGGGTTGGCGCTCGAATTCGATTTCAGAACCGAACGATCGCCGTTTCCGTGCCGTCGCCCCGGGAAACGCCGACATCCGGCCGCAGACGTCGGCCTTCCGATGCCGCGTCGCCGATGCGCTGGCTGGACGGTGTCGTTACGGCGCGCTCGCCGCCGTGCGATGACCATAACTCAGCACCCGCGTGATCGTCCATCGGTCGCCCGTGCGGCGCCACACCATCGTGAAATCGGCGACGCCTTCGCATGCGCCGCTCGAGACTTGGCAGAATCGATGCGAACCTAGCGAAATCGCGCCGAAATCCTTGATCGGATAGACCGCGAGAGTGCCGGGAATGAGTTCGCGCGTGAACTGGCCGCAGACGTATTTTCGCGTGTTGGCGAGCATCGTCTTTCGGTTCCAGGTCACGCCGCCGTTGTCGTGGTAGAACTCGACATCCCTGGCGAAATAGCCGGCGTGCTTTTCCAGTTGCGCGGGATCGCCGCAACGGTTGAAGGCGTCGAACACTGCCGTATCGAGCGCCGAGATCGTGTCGCTCAGCGATTCGCCGGAGGGCGCCGCGTGCTCTTCGGCGAATGCGCTGTTGGTTACGATGAATAGCAGCATAAACATCATGAGCGACGATTTCATATCGGCCTCCGGTTTCGATGAGCGCTTTGAGTCGCGAGTCGCACGACGCGCCGAGGCGAGGAAGCGCAGTGAAGGCCGCACTTGCATGGAACGCTCAGCAACCCATCCTTAGGCCGATGCTCAAGGACCATCGCTGTACTCCCCGATCAATTTCGTTTTTCGGCCGCGGTAAACAACGGTGACAGCCACTCGATACCGCGATCCGATCAGTTCGGTGCGATTGCCGTCCTCGTCTGTGTCGTAGATGTTCTCGATCAGCTTGATCGGGATGACATCGACGATCAAATCGCGCCCGCGGAATCGGCCGGCGTATTGGACCCGTCGATGGGTTTGTGGTTTGGACCGAAAAACTTCATGCGTTTCGCCGTTGAAGTTGACATAAACCGCTTCATCCGGGGCGTTGCATCGATCCGTCAAAAAAGTGACATGCGTTCGGGCCGCCATGTGCTGCATGCAGGTTTCGATCTGGGATGCGTCAGTGGATTTCTCGCATACGGCTCGATCGAATGGAATATTGGCCGCCGTTTTCTTGACTTCGATTCTGGCGGCAACGCAGTCGCTTCCCTTGTCGTCGGTAGGGACAATTTGCGCCGCGGCTGCGAATGGGAAAAACAACATCAGAAAAGCAGGGAGGCAGAGCTGTTTCATCGTTCAAGCGCCGAGTTAAGCCGCCCGCAATGGGCGTAGATGCGCGCAAGCGTAGCGCAGGCGCGAGGCGGATACCATTCGGTCGTGCCCGGATTCGTTTTCATGCTATTCGCATGCCGGACGTCGTTATTCCGGCATGCCGTTCGCAATTCGTTGCGCCGGCGCGACATGCGCGGCGATCAACGGCCGAGCGTCGCTTCATCCAGCGCGCCGAGGCGCGCGAGCAGCAGCGTCGAAAAACGGATCACACCGATGCGGATGCTCTCCTCGTCGACCTGAAACGTCGGTGTGTGGTTCATCGCGATGATGCCTTTCTCGATATTGGAGCCGCCGAGAAAGAAATACACGCCCGGCACTTTCTCCTGGAAATAGGCGAAATCGTCGTTGAAGAACGGCGCCTGCCCATACGCCAGCGTGATCGCGCCCTTACCGTCGCTTCGCTGCAGCGTGCGGATCGCGCCGCGGGTCAATGTTTCGTCGTTCATCACGGTGGGATTCGCTTGAACGAACGATACGGACAACCGTTGTCTGCCGTAGCCGCTTTCGTCGATCGCGCGCTCGATGCGAGGAATGATGCCCGCGAGGTTTTCGGCGTTCGTTTCGTACAGATCGGTTTCGAGCAGAAGATCGCCGTTCTCCGTGCTGGAATCAAAGCGTCCGTTCGTGATCGAGTAGTCCTGAAATGCGGTGGTCGGGGACGCGAGTCCGATCGCCGGGTCGGCGGCTTGCTGAAGCTCCCAAGGCTTCGCGCCGGGCCGCGTGCGGAACAGCGCGCTTTGTATGCCTGTCGTCAATCGCTCCGTCTCTTCCGCCGACAGCCCGTTTTTCATCCGGATACTGACGCGTCGCTGATACGCGAACATTTCGCCCGGTCGTACCAGGATTTGGCCGACCGGCAATGCGGTGACGTGAAGGCCGTAGATCTCGTCCGGCGTGATCGCCGCGAATACGCCGCGCTCGACCAGCGCTTTCGCGCCGCGGAACGTTTCCTCTTCCGGCTGAAAGACGAAGATCGCCGTGCCGTGCAAGGATTCGCGATGCCTCGCAAGCATTTCGGCGAGCCCTAGGGCGATCGCGACGTGGACATCGTGACCGCAGCCGTGATGGACGCCGGGCGTTCGCGATTTGAAGGGCGACGTATCCGGAACATCGCCCGGCAGCGCATCCAAATCGGCCCGCCATGCGATCGTTTTCCCCGGATGCGCGCCGCGCAATATCCCGACGACGCTGTGACCGTACAGGCCCGTCTGCACTTCGAGCCCCAACTCGCGCAAATGCGCGACGATCGTCGCCGACGTGCGAACCTCGTCGCCAGCCAATTCGGGATGTTTATGGAGATCCCGTCGGATGCCCACGAGCTTGCCGTAAATATCGTCGGTCTGCGCTCGTACCGCATCGTGACCGACGCGCCGGTTCGCAGTGTGTTGGCAAGCGGCGAGCGGCAAGGCGAGGACGGCGGAAAGAATCAGGGCGCTACGCTTCATCGTTGTGGGCTCCCTGCGGCGTTGCCGCAGTCATAGGTTCGATCGGACATCGCATCGGCCGTATGCGATCGAACGGCATCGCGTGCGGCCCACCCCACGCCTCATCCCATCGGCGACTTCATGTCCCGCTTCCTCGCACGCAGACTCGAACGCACATCCGTCTTTGCGTGCCGGCCGCGCGGGCGTTACTTGGGTCGACGGATGAATTTTTCGCCCGACGGGTTGACGGGTTCGGCGCGAAGTATACACTGTATACATGAAAAGTCCACCGACCGCCGACGCCATCGCCATCGC
>JAGNNB010000171.1 GCA_017990865.1 Lysobacteraceae bacterium | reverse complement strand
GTGTACCTCAACGACGAGTTCGAGGAAGGCGAAACCGAGTTCCACTTCCAGCAGCGCAAAGTCGCCCCGAAAACCGGCGCGCTGCTGATCGCCCCCGCCGGCTTCACCCACACCCACCGCGGCAATCGTCCGGAGCGCGGCGATAAATTCATCGCGACGAGTTGGATTTTGTTTCAGCGGGCGGAGAAGTTGTATGGCGGGTGAGCGGTCGCGAACGCCCAGCAACGATGGCCGGACCATCAACCCGATCGAATTCGCGAGATCGGACTAACGCGCACCGCTTATGCAACGCATTCTCTTCGTCTGCAGCCAAAACAAACTGCGCAGCCCGACGGCGGAACACGTGTTCTCGCAAGAACCCGGCTTGGAGGTGCTGTCGGCGGGTACCAATCGCGATGCGGAAGTCCCGGTATCGCCGGAATTGATCGAATGGGCGGATCGCATTTTCGTGATGGAACGAACGCACCGGGCCAAACTGCAACAACGCTATAAAACCCAACTCGACGGGAAGCCCATCGTCTGCCTGGGCATTCCCGACGACTATGCGTTCATGGACCAAGCGCTGATCGAGCTGCTCGAGCGCAAAGTGCGGCCGTTTTTGGGTTGAGGCCGGCACGATCGCGCCACTGTCATCGCGGGCGCGTCGGCATTCGTGCCTTCGCTTCAACGCGGTCGCTGCGCTCTTCGAATGGCATGAACCGCATGTCCCGTTCACACGTAGCCCGCTACGACGTTTTGATCGAAACAGGCGAGCGCCGCGAATGTCCGCGGCCGCCGAATCGAGGGAAGCGCCATGTCCGGACCGAGGAAGGTACGCCACGTCGCGAAACGCGGATTCGCATGGGCCATCGCGGCGATGTTCGCGGCCGGACATGCGGGAGCGGTCGCGCCGAACAGCGAAACGGTGACGCTGCCGCTGACGACGATCAAAGGCCTCGACATTCTGGGAAGACCGCAACCCGCGAACGACGCGGCTTGCGTCAAGCGTTTTTCGGGCACGTACAAAGACCAGGTATCGGTGCGCTACGAGATCGACGGCCTATCGCGATCGGCATGGGCGACGGTGAACAAACACATCTACGAACTGACATGGATCCCGCAAGGCGAAGAGCAGGCGTTCGTCGCGCATCCGAAGTCGAAAACCGATCCGCTGTACGGCGTGATCTTGACGCTCGGCGCGCAGTCGAAACATCCCTCGGTGCGTTTGTTGTTGACGTTGGATAAGACGCGGAATTGTTACATCGAGGGCAAGACGTAGGGTGGTGGTGAGCGCAGCGAACCCCACCTTTGAACGAAGCGATGATGGTGGGGTTCGCTGCGCTCACCGCCACCCTACTGGGATTTATCGGAGCTTCAAAACAACTCGCCCTGCGGCGATGTGGGTTTCGGCGGTAGCGGCGGCAGGAATTTCGAGTTGTCCAACGGCGGCAGGCAGCCGTAGCCGATGCGTTTGTAGGCTTTGGCGAAACGCATGGCGATGAGGTCGGCGAACGGGCCTTCGCCGCGCATGCGCGTACCGTAGGCGCTGTCGTAATCTTTTCCGCCGCGCATTTGCTGCACCAGGCTCATCGCGTGCGCGGCGCGCTCGGGGTAATGCAGCGACAGCCACTCGCGCCACACGTGTTTCAATTCGTGCGGCAACCGCAGCAGCACGTAGCCGGCAGCGCGGGCGCCGTGTTCGTACGCGGCTTCGAGGATGCGTTCTATCTCGCGATCGGTGATGGTCGGGATCACCGGCGCCACCATCGTGCCCACCGGCACGCCCGCTTCGTGCAGCGCCTGCACCGTCTTCAGCCGCGTATGCGGCGCGGCCGCGCGCGGTTCGAGTTTCGACGAGAGTTTGTTGTCGAGCGTGGTGATCGACACGTACACCGCCACCAAGCCTTGTTTGGCCATCGGCGCCAGCAGATCCAGGTCGCGTTGGATCAGCGCGCTTTTGGTGATCAAACTGACCGGGTGGCGATGCTCGGCGAACACTTCGAGCAACTGCCGGGTAATGCGGTAGCGGCGTTCGATCGGTTGGTAGGCGTCGGTGTTGATGCCAAGCGAAATCGGCGAGCAGCGATAGCCCTTGCGTGCGAATTCCTTGCGCAGAATCTCGGCAGCGTTGGTCTTGGCATACAACCTGGTCTCGAAATCGAGGCCGGGCGACAGATCGAGATACGCATGCGAGGGCCGGGCGAAGCAATACACGCAGCCGTGTTCGCAGCCGCGATACGGGTTGAGCGATTGGCTGAACGGAATGTCCGGCGATTGGTTGCGGCTGACGATGCTGCGCGCGCGTTCCTCGGTGACATGGGTGCGCAGTTTCGGCGCGGCGTGGGCGTCGTCGGTGCGCGGGTCGTCATCGCCGGCATCGTTGGCGTAGACCGAGCCCCAGCCGTCGTCCTCGGCTTCGACCGCGGTTTTTTCGTAGCGTCCGGGCACGTACGAGGCGGCGCCGCGACCTTTCAGCGGGCCGTGGATTCGCGGGTTCACTTTGCCGACGTCGCGCATGCGGGTAGCCTACGCGCGTCGCGTCTCAATCGGCGCGACGACGACGGCGCGAACGCTACGGCCCGCGACGCCTTTCGATGTCAGTTTTTCCGGTGGAACACGATGCAGACGTTTCACGACGCGTGGTCGCAGTTCTCGGGGTGGTTCGATTCGGTCGAACATCTGGGCCTGTATCTGTATCTGGCGTGGGTGACGTACCTGATCGTTCTGGGCGTGTGGATCGTGCTGCAAAAGCGCGAACCGGTGGCGACGCTCAGTTGGATTCTGGCCTTGGCGGTGCTGCCGTATTTCGGTTTCGCGATCTATCACTTGTTCGGCCCGCAGCGGATCGTGCGCCAGCGCCTGCGGCGCATGCGCAGCCGTGTCGCCGAGTCGGACGGCGATCGCGAGATCGCGAATTCCGACGCGCAGGCGGAAACCTCGGAATTGATGCGGGTCGCGACGCAAACCACCGGACTCGGCCCCTCCCGCGCGCGGACGGTCGAATTGCTGATCGACGGCCACGCCAAATACACGCGGTTGTTGGCCGACATCGCGCAGGCGCGGCAGCACGTGCATGTCGAGTACTACATCTTCACGCCCGACCGCACCGGGGCCGCCTTGCGCGATGCGTTGATCGCCTGCGCCAAACGCGGCGTGCGCGTGCGCTTGTTGCTCGACGCGATCGGCTCGGCGAAAGCGCCGCAGCGTTTCTTCGCGGACTTGGAGGCGGCCGGCGGCGAGTTGGTGTGGTTCCACCCGACGCGTTTCTTGCGGTTTTGGTATCGGCCCTGGATGAACTTGCGCACGCACCGCAAGATCGTGGTGATCGATCATCGCATCGGCTATACCGGCGGCATCAACATCACCGACGAAGAGGACGAAACGCTGCGCGCCGACGCGTATCGCGATCTGCATGTGCGCATCGAAGGCGATGCCGTGCGCGCGCTGCAGCAAGTGTTCGTGGAAGATTGGGTGTACGCCAGCGGCCGGCGCGAGGTGATGTCGGATCTGGCGCGCACCCGAGCGGTCGATCGCGATACGACCGCCGCGGCGCTCGACGGCGCGGAAGGCATTGCCGCGCACGTGTTGACCTCCGGGCCGGATTCGCCGTGGGAAACGATCCATCGTCTGCATGTGGGCGCGATCCATGCCGCGAAACGGCGGGTCTGGTTGGTCACGCCGTATTTCGTGCCCGGCGAAGCGGCGATGATGGCCTTGACCTCCGCCGCGCTCGGCGGCGTGGACGTGCGGCTGCTGGTGCCCAAGCGCAGCGATTCGCTGCCGGTGACGCTCGCGGCGCGCTCGTACTACGACGATCTGCTGGCCGCCGGGGTGAAGGTGTACGAATACGGCCCGCGCATGCTACACACCAAAGCCTTGTTGATCGACGACGACACCGCGTTGATCGGCAGCGCGAATTTCGACCACCGCAGTTTCCGGCTGAATTTCGAAGTGACGATGCTGTTCGCCGATGCCGGCGTGGCGGAGCGGTTGGCGCGCTTGATCGAGGGCGAATTCGCCAATGCGCCGCGGGTGCGCGACGACCGCCAACGCCCGCTGTTGACTAGCCGGCTGCCGGAAGCCCTCGCGCGCTTGCTCTCGCCTTTGTTGTGACGAAGGCCACGAATCGCGACGAGGCACGGCGACCAGCCCGACGCTGAAGGCCGGGAACGCGTCTTCCGCAGGGCACCGCGGCGGGGGGCCGACGCGGGGTGGCAGACGACGAGCGGCGATGCCCGCCCGTCCAGCGGCAGCGGTCGCGACCACGCGACCGGAGGCGCACGGTACACTGCACGCGATCTCCAACCCCCGAACGGAGCGGTGTATGTCCTGGTTGTTCCTGCTGCTGGCCGCCGCGGCCTTTCTTGTCGCCTTCACCACGCATTCGGTGGTGATCCTTTCGATTTCGATCCTGGTCGCGTTGGGGTTCACCGCCATTTGGTTGATGGGGTTGATGGCGCAGCGCGTCGGCGACACCACGCGCAACGAAGCGATGATCATCGACCCGCAAGAGCTGCGCCGTTTGCGCGAGCAAGCCGAGGCGCGTCGGAACCAGAATGCGGCCGGGACCGCCGGCGAGTCCGCGTCGTCGCCCGACACCATCGTCGGCAATCAAGCGCCGCAGTGATCGCTCTGCCGATGCGATAAGCGTTCTTCCGATACGACAGTAGGGCGGGCTCCAGCCCGCCGATCGTTTCGCCTGTTCCGCAAGATTCGGCGGACTCAGCCGCACGAGTGCAATTGACGAGCGACCGACGAACGACCGATGCGCGCGACGGCACACCACCGTAAAAACGCGCATCGCGAAGCCGTACACTGTTCGCTCTTCTTCGCACTTTCGCCGCCGCCTTGACCGTCCTCAGCGTCAACGTCAACAAGATCGCCGTGCTGCGCAATTCGCGCGGCGGGCGCGACCCGGATGTCGTCCTCGCCGCCCGCGCCTGTTTGGACGCCGGTGCGCACGGCATCACTGTGCATCCGCGCCCCGACGCGCGCCACATCCGCGCCGACGATGTCCATGCCCTCGCCGAACTCACGCGCGAATATGGCGTCGAATTCAATCTGGAAGGCAACCCGTTCGCGCCGCCGCGCCCGGGCTATCCGGGTTTCGCCGAACTCTGCGCGCAGGCGCGACCCGCGCAAGCGACGCTGGTACCGGACGGCGACGGCCAGCTCACCTCCGACCACGGTTTCGATTTCGTGCGCGACGAAGCGGCGTTGTCCGCGCAGGTCGCGGCGCTCAAAGCGCTGGGCTGTCGCGTGAGTTTGTTCGCCGATGCGATCGAAGACACCGATGCTGCTGACGCCGCGATGTCGGCCGCCGCGCGCAGCGGCGCGGACCGCATCGAGCTCTACACCGGGCCGTACGCGGAAGCGTACGCCGCCGGTCGACCGCAGGACGCGCTGCCCGCGTTCGCCACGACCGCGCGCGCCGCACAACGCGCAGGCTTGGGCGTGAACGCCGGCCACGATTTGAGCCAGGACAACCTCGGCGTATTTCTCGCCGAAGTGCCGAATTTGCTGGAAGTGTCGATCGGCCACGCCTTGATCGGCGAAGCGTTCTATGCCGGGTTGGACGCGACGGTGAAAGCGTATTTGGCGGTGTTGCGGCGCAGTTGATCGTTTCCGCGGTTCGTCGGTTTCGCGATGTGGTTCGGCCTCGTCGCCCTGGAGCGCTTCGTACAGCAAACGCGGCATGCTCGCGGTAGTGCATTTTCGGTTTTAGTCGCGCGCGAGCGCGAAAGCACTTGATCTTTGCTCATCAACATCAAGCCTTGAACCAATCTTTGAGCACGCCCTCGCCGCTGCAAAACGTAAAGATATCAATCAATCGCTCCAGGACCGGTCGCGCAAACGACCGGCCCAACGCATGACGACGCCTCAACGCACGAAGCGGATTTTCTCGAGACCGGCGTTCTGCGCGAGCGCCAACACTTTCGCCACGACTTGGTAGTCGGCATCGCCGCTGGCGTCGATTTCGACGACCGGCAACGTCTCGCCCGCGCGGACCGCTTCGGCCGAGAACATCGCGCCTAATGCTGAGAGTGGGGCGGGTTGGTCATTCATGAAGACTTCGCCGCTGGCGTCGATGCGGATCTCCGTCGGCGCGACTTTCGTCGGTGGTGGGCCATCGCTTCTCTGTGGAATATCCATCGGAATCGCCTGCGTGAACACTGGGGCGGCGATCATGAAAATCACCAGCATCACCAGCATCACATCCACCAACGGGGTGATGTTCATTTCGGCGATGGGGCCTTGTTTCGAAACGTGTGCGTAAGCCATGGCGAACTCCTGCGACGACGACGGGAGGGCCATCCTTGAGGGGCGCTGAGTCCTAGCATTGCGACGAACGACCGGGCTTACGTTTCGTTGCGTATGCGATGCCCGGCGAATCCACATTACGCCCGGCTCGCGCCGTCGCGCAAGCCGCATCGCTGCCAAGCGAGGCGCAAAAAAACGCCGCCCATCGGGCGGCGTTCGGGATTGTGGCATTCCGTTAAGCGATTCTTCGCCGGAACCGGCGGAGACCGGAGGTCGGGCTGCAGTCCGACCCGCCGGGCGGGTATTTCATAACGACGCTATTTCTTCACGAAGCCGATCTTCTTCATATCGGCGTTCTTGGCGA
>JAGNNB010000170.1 GCA_017990865.1 Lysobacteraceae bacterium | reverse complement strand
CGATGCGCGATGCCTTGCCTGCCGCCGATTGGCAGCGGTTCGCGCAGGATTATTTGGATCAGCGCATTCGCGACGGACAAGGTGCGTCGATCGGTTCGGCGCCTGCGGGCGGCGACGATTGGACGTTCGCGGACACGCGTACCGAGCGCATCGCGCTGGAGCCGTTCGTGCTGCGGCGCGGTTACGTCAATTTCGAATGCGGGCGCTGGGCGGTACGAGCGTCGCCGGCCGAACATCACGCGGTCAAACCCACGCGCGGCACCTGGGGCGCGTTTCCGCCGACGGTGGATGCGCTGGACGGCCGTGCGCGGCAGTTCCGTTTCGGTGCGATGCCGAGCGCGCGGTCGAGCGTGGATCTGACATTGCAGGCGACCAAGGAAGTCGCCTGCGAGGAATGCGCGGGGACGCGCGAAATCGACCAGTGTTTGGTCGGCACGTGGCGCATGACCAACGACGGTATGGCCGAATTCGCCAACCGTATGATGCGCGGCTTCGCGCGCGTGGCCGAGGTGGCGCCGAATACGACGATGACGTTGAGCGAGGACCGCACGTTCGCCAACGTGGTGGAGGGCGCACGCAACACCATCGTCGCCCCCGACAAGCGCGCCGACGGCCGCATGAGCGGCAATACCAGCGGGCGTTGGTCGGCGAAAAACGGCATCCTCAACGCTTGCCCGGATACGCATCGCACGCAGGGCACGATGACCGGCAGCGCCGCCGGCATCTCGGTGACCGGACCGTTGCCTGCTTCGACCGCGCGCGCGATGCGCAACGTGTATGTCTGCGACCAGGAGACGTTGCGCTTGAAACTCGAACTCGGCCGGGCGGGGACGCTGTACAACCAGTTCAAGCGGGTCTCGCCCCCGCCGCCGACGCCCCGAGCGGCCGCGCCCGGCGATGGTTGAGCGCCTCGCATCCGGGCTGCAGTATTGAGCCATCGCTGTATTGAGCCATCCTTGAGCCATATCAGAATCGACGCGCGCCGTTTCTTGATATGTTCGGGCGCATGACCACCAAAGACCTCGCGCTGCGCGCGCTCGCGGCGCTCGATTTGACCACCCTGGGCGAAGACGACACCCCGACGCAGGTCGCGGCCTTGTGTGCGCGTGCGCGCACGAAGCACGGCGCGGTGGCGGCGGTGTGCGTGTATCCCGAGCATATCGTCGCGTCGCGCGCGCAATTGGAGGCCAGCGGTTCGCCGTCGGTGCGGGTGGCGACGGTGACGAATTTTCCCGACGGTGCCGTGGATGCCGAGCGCGCGGTGCGCGAGACGCGTCGCGCGGTGGCGGCGGGCGCGCACGAAGTCGATGTGGTGTTCCCGTGGCGCGCGCTGTTGGCCGGCGACGAAGAGATCGGTGCGCGCGTGGTCGCGGGTTGTCGCGACGCGATGCCGGCCGGGACTTCGCTCAAAGTGATTCTGGAAACCGGCGAGTTGCGCGATGCGGCACTGATCCGCCGCGCCTGCGACATCGCGCTGCGCAACGGCGCCGATTTTCTCAAGACCTCCACCGGCAAAGTGCCGGTGAACGCCACGCCCGAGGCGGCGCGAATCATGCTGGACGCGATCGTCGAGTCCGGCGCGTCCTGCGGTTTGAAAGTGGCCGGCGGCATTCGCAAAGTGGCGGATGCAGTGATTTATTTCGACTTGGCGGATGCGCGGATGGGACCGGCCTGGGCGACGCCCGCGCGGTTCCGCATCGGCGCCAGCGCGTTGCTGGACGATGTACTCGCCGTGCTGGACGGTCGCGCTTCGGGCGCGGCCGACGGCTACTGAAATCGCACTGAGATCGCACGATGCCGCGCGCGCTGCTCGTTGTGTTGGATTCGCTCGGTATCGGCGCCGCACCCGATGCCGCGCGCTTCGGCGACGCGGGCGCGGACACTTTCGGACATATTCTCGAACGCTGCGCGCCGTCGTTGCCGAACTTGCGCGCGCTCGGTTTGCACGCCGCGCATGCGCGCGCGCACGGTCGCGACGCGTCTGCGGACGCAATACCAGCGCCGGGCGCGATCTGGGCCGCGATGCGCGAGCGCTCGACCGGCAAGGACACCACCAGCGGGCATTGGGAAATGTGCGGCGTGCCGGTCGATTTCGACTGGGGTTATTTCACCGCCGAGCAGAACAGTTTCCCGGCGGAGTTGCTCGATGCGTTCTGCGAATGCGCGGAGCTGCCCGGCACGCTCGGGAATTGCCGCGCCTCGGGCACAGCCATCATCGAAACGCTCGGCGTCGAACATATCGCCACCGGCAAACCCATCGTCTACACGTCCGCGGATTCGGTGTTCCAGATCGCCGCGCACGAAACGCATTTCGGATTGGAGCGGCTGTACGGGATTTGCCGCATCGCGCGCGAATTGCTCGACGACTACCGCATCTCGCGGGTGATCGCGCGGCCGTTCGTGGGCGAAGACGCCGCGAGTTTTCGCCGCACTGGGCATCGTCACGATTACGCCGTGCCGCCTGCGGCACCCACGCTATTGGATGCGTTGACCCAAGCCGGCCGCGAGGTGCTGGCGGTCGGCAAGGTGTCGGACATCTTCGCCGGGCAGGGCATCGGCCGCGCGATCCCCGCCAGCGGTCTCGACGCATTGATCGACGCCACCGAAGCGACATTCGCGGACGCGCCCGACGGCAGTTTGACCTTCGTGAACCTCGTCGACTTCGATTCGGAATACGGCCATCGCCGTGATGTCGCGGGTTATGCGGCGGCGTTGGAACGTTTCGACACGCGCCTGCCCGCGCTGCTGCGGCTCGCGCGCGACGGCGATCTGTTGCTGTTCACCGCCGATCACGGCAACGACCCGACGTGGCCCGGTTCCGATCACACCCGCGAATGCGTGCCGTTGCTGGCGGTGGGCGGCGGCCTCGCGCCCGGCGATGCCGGCGTGCGCGAGAGCTTCGCCGATCTGGGCCAAACGCTCGCGCGTCATTTCGATCTTCCGCCGCTGCGTTACGGCGTAGCGCTGTCTGCTTTATCCTGAGGAGTTCCGATGCCGACACCGCATATCGCCGCGCAACCGGGCGACTTCGCCGAGACCGTGCTGTTGCCCGGCGATCCGCTGCGCGCCGAGCACATCGCGCGCACGCTGCTGACCGATGCGGTGGAAGTGACCCGCGTCCGCGCGATGACCGGCTACACTGGCCTGTGGCGCGGCCGGCGCGTGTCGGTGATGGGCACCGGCATGGGCATTCCGTCGGCGTCGATCTACGCCACGGAATTGGTGCGCGAATACGGCGTGCGGCGCTTGGTGCGGATCGGCACCTGCGGCGCCGTGGCCGATGAATTGCAGTTGGGCGACATCGTGCTGGCGCAGGGCGCGTGCACCGATTCGGGCGTCAATCGCACGCGCTTCCGCGGCATGGATTTCGCGGCGATCGCAGGCTACGACCTGCTGTCGCGGGTTGCGGGCGCGGCGTACCGCGCCGGCCTGCGTTCGAGCATCGGCAACGTGTTCAGCAGCGATCTGTTCTATGGCCCCGACCCAACGTTGATCGACACGCTGGCTGCGATGGGTGTGCTCGGGATCGAAATGGAAGCGGCGGGCCTGTACGGTATCGCCGCTGCGCACCGCGGCGTGCAAGCGCTGGCGGTGTGCGCGGTGTCGGATCACTTGCGCCGCGACGAGCGCTGGTCGGCCGAGCAACGCCAATACGGCATCGACGCGATGGTGCGGGCGGTGTTGGACGGGGTGTTGGTGGGGGATATGGACGATGGTCACTCTGGGTGATCATATGATGTCGAGTGGACGTCACCCGTAAACCATCTTTTCTTTGACACATGCCGTGTCAGTAAATTTCAGATTCGATCATTCTGATATGGGGCTCCCCTTCGATACAGTACAACTCATACCTCTTGCCTGACTCGAATGTGTGTTCGACAGAAGGGATGTAATGAGTAATCTGTCGCCAACTCCATTCGCCAGGACAGGCGTAACTGATTCGATGAGTGCCGGGGTGAAGGCTGATCTGGTTCGCGACGAAGATATAGCCAGGAAGCGATAGATAGCGACCCTGAAACGGCAATAAAGGGTCGCCATTGTCCTCGGAAATGATCAATCGTGCGGATTGGTTCGACCACTGTAACGACCAATCGTTGGCCTGCTTTTGAGTTGTTGCGCAAGATGTCGTTAAAACGACGGTTATTGCGACAACGACCCTGAAACGTTTCATTGTGAGAAACCTGTAAGTCTGAATGCCAAGCTGAATCGGCTCATGAGCCGGAGCGAGATGTGGACTCGAAGTTATCGCGCCCTTCGCATCGTAGCCATCACCGATTGACCGACGGCCCATTCACCCCCGCATAGCCATTCGCGCAGCCGGTGGTGCAGGTAGTGGCGAGCATGTTGTAGACGATGCGGCCGGCGTTGGTTTTCGAACGGAAGTGGCCGATGCCGTTGCTGGTGTCGCCGCCGCCGGAGTTGTACGGGCTGCCGTCGGCCCAGTCCCAGTCGTAGCTGTAGGTGCTGCTGCCGAAGCCGATGTCCACTTGCGCTTTGACGTTCGTGGTCGAATTGAACAGCGCACCGCTGCTGCAGCCGCTGGTGTAACTGGTGGTGAAGCAATGCACTTGGTCGTACAGACCGCCGGTGATGGTGTAGAACCCGATGCTCGGGTACTGCGTCGGCATCGCGCGCAGGCTGTCGCTGCCGCTGCCGGTCCAACGGTTGTAACCGTAGAACACGACGCCGGTGCTGGGGTAATAACCGAAGGTGTAGTAGTTGTACGGGTACACGTAGGCTTCGGCGTTGCAAGTCGGCGCCAACGCCGATTGATAGCCGGTGGAATAGCAGGTGTTGAGCCCGCGCAGGCCGCCGGCGATGTTGACGAAGCGGCGTACGCTGCTCGAATAACCGTAGTACTTCACCATCGCCAGCGCCATGCTCGAGCCCATCGAATGCGCGACGATGTCCACCTGCGTGCGGCCGGTATGGGTTTTCACCGCATCGATGAAGGTTTTGAGGATTTGGTATTTCGCAGGGCTGTGATAGTTGTTCTGCGGCGCGCCGCGTTCGGTGGCGTTGAGATAGGTGATGCCGAACAGTTCGCAATCTTTGTAGCCGCGGAATTTCAGTTCGTCGTACACCGAGTAGGTCGGTGTGGTGTAGCCGGCGACCGTGCGCGGCGGCATGTCGAAGCTGATCGCGCTGTCGCCGTTGCCGTGGATGTAGACCACCGGGGTGCGCGTGGGCGTGCAGGCGCTGGCGCCGCCGAAGCCGCCGCTGCCCACGGCCGGGTTGAAGCCGCCCGCGTACTGCGTGGCGGTGCCGCTGCAGGTGAAGCCGTTGTTGGCGCCGCAGTCGAGGGCCTGCGCATCGCCGGGCAACCACAGACCGATGATCCCCAACACGGGAAGAGCCAACGCCCAGAGCGCGGCGCAGGCCGCGGACAGCGAAGCGGGTACGAAAGAAACGAGTACGGAACGCAGGGGATCGCGGCGCATGGGTGTCCTCTCCCGGGAAGTCGATTCGGCGACGGCTCGCGATAGCGATCAGTCGCGCTCGATGCTGTGCTTTTCGCAGCATCGCAGCCATTGCACCAAAGGGCATGATGCGGTGCGTCATAACGCGCGCCGTGCGCCGGCATCCCCGCTGCGCGACGCGGTGCTCGGCTTCCGCCGCGGTCGCGGTTTACACTGCGCCCGCATCCGGGGAGCGGACGAATATCCATGACGACGACGCAGTGCTATCCCATCGGGACGCCCGGCCAGCCCTGGGGCACGGCCGAAAAGGCCGAATGGCGCGCCCAGCAGCCCAAGCGACGCAGTTACGAAGACGAGGTAATGCGCGCGATCGATGCCCTGCGCGACCGTTTCGACGTGACCCAGTACGGCGAACTGGACTATTCGCCGGACGGCCGCTACCCGCTGTTCGCGGTGCGCAGCCGCGATTGGCGCGACGACCTGCCTTGCGTGTTGGTGACCGGCGGCGTGCATGGCTACGAAACCAGCGGTGTGCATGGCGCGTTGCGATACCTGCATATGCACGCGGCGGACGATGCCGGGCGCGCGAATCTGCTGGCCGTGCCCTGCGTCAGCCCCTGGGCGTACGAGCGGATTCACCGCTGGAACCCGCACGCCATCGACCCCAACCGCTCGTTTCGCGCCGACAGCCCGGCGGAGGAATCGGCGGCGCTGCTGCGCCTGATCGCGCCGTTGCGCGGCCGCTTCCTCGCGCATATCGATCTGCACGAAACCACCGACACCGACGAAACCGAATTCCGGCCCGCGCTGGCCGCGCGCGACGGCAAAACCTCCGAACCGGGCACGATTCCCGACGGCTTCTATCTGGTCGACGATACCGAGAACCCGCAGCCCGACTTCCAGGCGGCGATCGTGGCGGCGGTGGCGCAAGTCACGCATATCGCGCCGGCCGACGCGCGGGGCGAGATCATCGGTTCGCCGGTGGTGGCGCCGGGCGTGATTCGCTACCCGCTGCGCGAATTGGGCTTGTGCGCGGGCATCACCGGCGCGCGCTACGTCACCACCACCGAGGTGTACCCCGACAGCCCCCGCGCCACGCCCGAACAATGCAACGCCGCGCAGGCCGCCGCCGTGCGCGCGGCGATCGATTTCGTCGCCGCGCAGCCTTGAACCGACGCCGATGACGCCTCGCATGATCGATCCATCCCG
>JAGNNB010000169.1 GCA_017990865.1 Lysobacteraceae bacterium | reverse complement strand
TGCCAAATCCAGCGCGACTCGACTAATCTTCATGGCGGACTCCTCCTGCTGTGTGACTGGTCGTAACAACCTCCAGTCTGGCACCTAGATGCCGTATCAGTGGGAGGAGTCCATTCCATTGGGTAAGGCCACAGGCCGCACCCGGGATTGCGAGTCGTCGCGATGTTTCATTGGGCGATGGTGGGGTTCGCTGCGCTCACCACCACCCTACGATCGGTCGTGCGGGTAGTTCGTATGCGTGTGATCGGGATGTTTGGAGTAGCCCCGGGTGCGGCCTGCGGCCTTACCCGGGCGGCGATGCTGTAGGGCGGAACCGCCGAAGGCGTTTCCGCCATTCGCTCATGCTGCGATGTTGTTGTTGGCGGAAACCGCTTCGCGGGTTCCGCCCTACGAATGCGTCTTACGGCCTTCGTCGGTGCGTATCGCGAAGTCGTCCGACAACCAGAATTCGACCATCGCCGCGACGCGACCGTGGTGGTTGTAACTCTCGAGATGACGCGCCGCGGGATACATCGATTCGAGTTCCGGTAGGGTGGCGGTGAGCGCAGCGAACCCCACCATTTGCACGTTTCAGCCGCATCGATGTTCGGATTCGGATTCGTGGGTCTTTAGCCCGGGTAAGGCCACAGGCCGCACCCGGGATTGCGAGTCGCCGGGATGTTTCATTGAGTGATGGTGGGGTTCGCTGCGCTCACCACCACCCTACGATCGGTCATGCGGGTAGTTCGTATGCGTGTGGTTGGGATATTTGGAGCAATCCCGGGTGCTGCCTGCGGCTTTACTTACACAGGCTGGGATGCTGAAAACGCAACATATTGCTCTCCGAATTCCAACTCAAGGGCGAGACGAAACAGAGCCTCCCAGCCGAACCACAACTGCCTGCGAAGTAGGTCATTTACGAGCGCGCGACCCATGTCATCGGAATAGATTCTTATGTGCAAAGTATTGATCGGTTCTCGGTCTATTGCAGACATTTTTTTGCGGTGTCTCAGCAGGAGCTTTCTCAGGGCACCCCTGGTTGTGATGCCGTAATGAATTGCTTCGCCGAGAATTTCCGCATAGTTCACTTCACAGAAATTGTTCCGCCTCGGCAATACACGCCGCATTTCCTTGGCCATTCCGACTTCTGTTAATGGAGCTTCCCGGATCCTGCTTCGGGCAGACATGACTATTTTCATCAGGGGCCTAACTCGCAATATACCTCTGCAACTGATCCAACTCCTGCTGCTGATCCTCGATCACAGCCTTCACCAAATCGCCGATCGAAATCACGCCGACGACGGCGCCGTGTTCCAAGACAGGCAGATGCCGGATGCGGCGTTCGGTCATCAATTGCATGCAGTGATCGGTGGTGTCGTGCGGGGTCGCGGTGAACACGTCGGCGCTCATGATGTCGCGCACGGGCGTGTCGGCCGAGGTGCGGCCGTGCAGCACCACTTTGCGGGCGTAATCGCGTTCGGACAGAATGCCGACCAGGGCCGGGCCGTCCATCACCAGCACCGCGCCGATGCCGTGTTCGGCCATGAGACGCAATGCGTCGAGGACGGGCGCCTCAGGACGGATGGTATGGGTCGTGCCGGTGTGCGGCAGGTGGGACTTCGCTTCGAGCAGTTGACGTACCGTGCGCATGACGCGGGCCTCCGTCGGAAACGATGTCCTCGGAGGATACTCCCGGTTGCCAACGGTCGACCAGATACAGCGGGCGCTGTTTGGATTCCTCGTACAAACGGCCCAGGTATTCGCCGATCACGCCCAGCGCCATCAATTGCACGCCGCCCAGCAGCAGGATCACGGTCATCATCGTCGGCCAGCCGGCGACGGGGTCGCCCCACAGCATCGCCTTGATCACGATCCAGGCGGCATAGACGAAGGCGAGCAGGGCGGTGGCGACGCCCAGATACGTCGCCAGCCGCAGCGGCGCGGTGGAAAAACTGGTGACGCCTTCCAGCGCGAAGTTCCACAGCTTCCAAAAACTGAATTTGCTGCGCCCTGCCACCCGCGCTTGGCGGTGATAGGGAATCGAGACCCGCTCGAAGCCCACCCAGCCGAACAGGCCTTTCATGAAGCGGTGACGCTCGCGCAGCCGGCGCAGTGCGGCGAGGGCGCGCGGTGACAGCAGGCGGAAATCGCCGGTGTCGGCCGGGATCGGTGTTTTCGAGAGCCGCTGCATCGTGCGATAGAACAGATGCGCGGTGGCGCGCTTGAGCCAGGACTCGCCGTCGCGGGCGGTGCGGGTGCCGTAAACGTCGTCGTAGCCTTCGCGCCATTTCGCGACGAACTGTGGGATCAGCTCCGGCGGGTCTTGGCCATCGGCGTCCAGGATGACGACGGCGCCGTGGTCGATGTGATCCAGCCCCGCCGTGAGCGCCGCCTCCTTGCCGAAATTGCGGCTCAGCCGCAGCACCGACACCCGTCGGTCGGCCGCGGCGATCGCGGTCAACGCCGCCCAGGTGCCGTCGCGGCTGCCGTCGTCGATGTACAGGACGCGACCTTCGATGCCGGCCTCGGCCGCCAAGCCGTCCAGCACCGCCGCGATCCGCGGATGCAGGACCGGCAGGGCCTCGGCTTCGTTGTAGGCGGCGACGACGACGGTCAGGCGGTCGGGGGCGGGGCGGTCGGGGGTCATGGCTTACATACTAATGTGTCGCGGCGCGCACGACGGCCGGCCCGGGTTGCTTCTGTAGGAGCGGCGGAAGCCGCGACCGCACGGCAGAAGACGCTGCAATCGGATGGGCTTCACAGGGCGATGTCGCGGCTGACGCCGCTCCCACAGCCGAACGCTCAGAGTTCCTTGAGATAAGCCTGCCCGCCCAGGTAGCGCATCTGGCGTTCGATCGCCCGCGCCCGGCGCTGCACGTAAGGCCCGGGTTTGGCGACGCTGTACTTGCGCGGGTTCGGCAGCACCGCGGCCATCCGCGCGCTTTCGCCGGCGGTGAGCTTGGCGGCGTCCTTGCTGAAATAGGTGCGGGCGGCGGCTTGCGCGCCGTAGACGCCGTCGCCGTATTCGATGACGTTGGCGTAGACCTCGAGGATGCGTTCTTTCGGCCACAGGGTTTCGATCAGCACCGTGTACCAGACTTCCAAACCCTTGCGCATCCAGCGCGTCCAGCCGGTGCCGCGCCACAAAAACAGGTTTTTCGCCAGTTGCTGGCTGATCGTGCTGGCGCCGCGGATTTTGCGGCCCTTCGCGTTGTTCTTCCGCGCCTTTTCGATGGCCTCGAAATCGAAACCCTCGTGTTCGGGAAACCGCTGGTCTTCGGCTGCGACCAGCGCCAGCGGCAGATTCGGCGAAATCTCATCGGCGTCGCGCCAATCGTAGGCGACGCGGAACCCGCGATCGCCCTCGCCCCAGGCTTCGAACTGGCGGGCGATCATGAAAGCGCTCAGCGGCGGGTCGACGAAGCGCAGAATCGCCACCTGCAGCACCGTGGCGATCACGGCCAACACCGGCGCCCACAGTACCCATCGCAACCAGCGCCGTCGGCGAGGCCGGGCGGTCTCGGCGCTGGGCGGCGCGTCGGTTTCGTCCGTCTCGGCGTCGTCGTGCGTTGAATCCGTCACCGATCGCCCCATCTTTCGGCTTCTCAAACCATCGTCTCCCCGCGCATTCGCACCATTATGCGCGATGGCGACGACCGCCGCCCCAGGACCCCGCGCCCGCCATGACTCAAGCCTCCGCCACCGCGACCGATGCCGAGACCGGCACCCACGACCGTCTTCTGCGGTGCCTGCTCGAAGATGCGGGCATCCGCGGCGTGCATGTGGCGCTCGACGACACCTGGCGCCAGATCCGAAGCCGCGCCGAGTATCCGCCCACGGTCGCCGATTGGCTGGGCCAAGCCGCGGCGGCGGCGGCCTTGTTCGCCGGGCATTTGAAAGTCGAAGGCCGGCTGTCGGTGCAACTGCGCGGCGAAGGTCCGGTACGCACTTTGTTCGCCGAATGCACCCGCGCGGGCACCTTGCGCGGGATCGCGACGTTGGCCGAGGGCGCCGAAGACTTGAGCCCGGACCTGCGTTCGCTCGGCGCCGGGGCATTGCTGGCGATCACGGTCGAAAACCCCGGCCTCCGCGGCCAGGAGCCCTCCCGCTACCAAGGCTTGGTCGCGCTGGAGACCGACTCGCTGTCGCACGCGTTCGAGGGCTATTTCGACCAATCCGAACAATTGCCCACGCGGCTGTTGCTCGCCTGCGACGACACCCGCGCCCGCGGCCTGCTGCTGCAGAAGCTGCCCGGCGACGAGGGCGATGCCGATGGCTGGAACCGCGTCGGCGCGTTGTTCGACACCCTGGGCGAAGCCGAATTGCTCCAGGTCCCGGCGAAGGAATTGCTGCGCCGTCTGTTCCACGAGGACGGCGTGCGCCTGCTGGACGAGCGCCCGCTGCGCTTCGCCTGCTCGTGTTCGCGCGAGCGGGTGGACGCGATGCTGGTCTCGCTGGGCGAGGACGAAGCCCGCGCCGCTGCGACCGAGAACGAGGGCACCGCGCTGGTCCGCTGTGAATTCTGCGGCGAAGCCTATCGCTACGACCTGACCGAGATCGCCGCGCTGTTCGCCCCGGCGCACGCGCGGGTCGAGGCCCCCGAACGGCTGCAATGAGGCGACGTTAGGCTTCCGCTCGGGCCGTCTCGGACGGTGCGAAAGCCGCTTGGGAGAATGCCGGACATCGACCGCGGTCACGCCCGAAACGTGCTGGGGTCGGGTGTTCGGGATTGTTAAAGACTCATAAATCTGATAGCGTGACCATCCGAAGGAAATAGGGAACTCGACCGCCCGCCAGCGGTCAGACGCACACCATGCGCAGGCATCTTCGTCCACTGTCGATCGCGTTGCTGCTCGCCCTCGGCGCCGCAGCCGGCGCCCATGCGCAGTCGAAGCCGGCCTCGCGCGATCGCGTCGAACTCCCCGTTTGGAACCGCGACAGCGGCCAGCTCGAAGCGGTTCTGGTGCTCGAACCGACCGATATCGCCAAATCCAGCACGCGCGCGCGCTTCGGCATGCGCCACCTCGATCACACCTTCGGTCTTGGCGCGGGCGATTCGCTCGGCATGTTCTGCGATCGCAAGCAAGGCCTAAGCCGCGCGCTGGACAATCTGATCGAGAACTGCGTCCTCGCTTCCGTTCCGTCCGACCCGGCGCGCCGCAATGCCGCCGCTGCGATGTTCGGCCGCAACGGCACGAGAATCGGCGTCGGCGCCGCCCAGACCCGCACCCATATGCCGCAGTGGTTGGCGCCGGGCGCGGGCAACGGCAAGGTCGATATCAACGAAATCACGGTCTTCAGCCAGAAAGACTTGCCGCGCCAGGGCTATGTGTCCATCGCCGGTACCGTCGCCAAAGCCCGGCTGCAGAACCCCACCGAAATCCCCGGTTTCAGCGATCGCTGGACCAGCCGCCAGTTGAATCTTGGCGGGGGCATCGGCGCCTTCGGCGTCAATGTCATCGGCGAAGTCGTCGACACCCCCGGCCCCGACAAATGGGAAGGCCTCAGCCTCGGCCTGAGCTGGCGGACCCCCTGGAGCGGCCAGTTGACCGTCGGCGCCGACAATCTCGTCACCCACGGCAAAAACCCGTTTTCGCCTCGGACCACTGAGGGCGAAGAAGAGGGCGCGGTCCCGTACGTCCGCTACGAGCAGGACCTCTGACCGAGCGCTTTCGGTGCCCCCAGTCGGGCGCCTGCCGGGTTTTCCGCCGGCCGTCAGTCGATTTGTTAACGACACTTTAATTTTTCTCCGAGTGGGGCTACTATCGGCCCCGGCCTGTCCCGAATTGGCGTCTTTCTTGACGCTTTGGGGCGGCTTCCCATGGGAAACCCCAAGACTCGCTTGGAGAGAGAGATGACTTTGAAGACCAATACGCTTCGTGACGCGATCGCCTTTGCGCTCGCCGCGGGCACCACCGCCCTCGTGGGCACGGGCGCCGCATACGCCCAAGACGGCGACGAGAAAGAGCAAGAGCTCGACCGCGTCAACGTCATCGGTTCGCGCATTCCGCGCGCCGCCGATACCGAAGGCACCGCTCCGGTGCTGACCCTCGACCGCACCGCGATCGAACAAACCGGTCTGACCTCGGTCGGCGACGTGCTGTTCAACATCACCGCCAGCGACGGCGGCGCGCTGCGTAACATCACCACCAGCACCAACGGCAGCGACGGCACGCAGAACATTTCGCTCCGCGGCCTCGGTGCGACCCGTACCCTCGTGCTCGTCAACGGTCGTCGTTGGGTGAGCCCGGACGGCGGCGCGGTGGATCTCAACACCATTCCGATTTCGGTCGTCGAACGCATCGAAGTGCTGAAAGACGGCGCCTCGGCGATCTACGGTTCCGACGCGATCGCCGGTGTGATCAACGTGATCACCCGCAGCAATTTCGACGGTGCCGAAGCCAGCGCGTATTTCGGCGGCTACTCGAAGGGCGACGGCTTCCAGCAGGCCTACGACTTCACCATCGGTTCCGACAGCGACCGTTGGAACGCGGTGTTCAACATCTCCTACACCGATGGCGAGCCCGTCTATCAGGGCGACCGCGAGATTTCGTCCACGCCGGTTTACGGCGGCGGTGATATCACGTCCGGTGGTCTGTACGGTTCGGGCAGCAACGCAGGCGGCAACTTCGTGCGTTGCGCTGGCGCGCTGACGCCCACGCCGTCCGGCTTCCAGACCTGTACGCCGGTGGCTGGCGGCCCGTTCACCCTCAACCAGGGT
>JAGNNB010000168.1 GCA_017990865.1 Lysobacteraceae bacterium | reverse complement strand
GAACTCAAAGCCTTCGAGGACAAAGTGCTGTCGGCGCGCGAGCGTTCGCTGACGCGCGAGAAGCTGCTGTACGAAGGCGTACTGGACGAGTTGAATCTGCATCTCGAAGCGCTGAAGCGCTGCGCCGCGGCGTTGAGCGAACTCGACGCGCTGCTGTGCTTCGCCGAACGCGCGCAGTCGCTGGATTGGACGATGCCGACGCTGTCGGACGACGCCGAAATCCGTATCGAACGCGGCCGTCATCCGGTGGTGGAAGCGGTGCGCGACGAACCGTTCGAGCCGAACGATCTGGTGTTGAATGGCGCTGACCTCGCCGACCTCGCCGACCTCGCCGACGACGACGCGTCCGAACGCGCGCCGCGACGCATGCTGATCGTCACCGGCCCCAACATGGGCGGCAAATCCACCTACATGCGTCAGAACGCGCTGATCGTGCTGCTGGCGCATATCGGCAGTTTCGTGCCGGCGGCCAGCGCGCGGATCGGCCCGATCGATCGCATCCTCACCCGCATCGGCGCCGGCGACGACTTGGCGCGCGGGCAATCGACCTTCATGGTCGAGATGAGCGAAACCAGCTACATCCTGCACCACGCCACATCGCAATCGCTGGTGCTGATGGACGAAATCGGCCGCGGCACGTCGACCTACGACGGTCTCGCGCTCGCCGAAGCCTGCGCGAAACATCTGGCCGAAACCAATCGCTGCTACACGCTGTTCGCCACGCACTACTTCGAACTCACCGCGCTGGCGCAACCGGGCAGCGGTATCGCCAACGTGCATCTGGACGCGGTGGAACACCACGACCCGCACGGCGGCGATACCTTGGTGTTCATGCACGCGGTGAAAGACGGCCCCGCCGACCGCAGCTTCGGCCTGCAGGTCGCGGCGCTCGCGGGCTTGCCCAGATCGGTCGTGCGCGAAGCGCGCGGGCGCCTGGCGGAACTGGAACAACGGCGCGACGCACCGGCGCCGGTCCTCACCCCGCAAGCGCTGGACGCACCGCAGCAGTTCGGCCTGTTCACGCCCGCCTCCGCCGCGCTGGATGCTCTGGCCGCGATCGATCCGGACGAGTTGACGCCGAAGCAGGCGTTGGAAGCCTTGTATCGTTTGAAACAATTGGAATGATTCGACCGAACGCCGCGATGCAGACGCGTCGCGCGTGTTCGGACCGCACCAGGGAGTCGATGTGTCGATCGTATTTGTCATCGGATTGTTCGCCGCCGGCGTCGCTGTCGGTTTCGTCATCGCACGCAGGACATCGCGGGATACGCGCGAAGCGCGTTCCGACGTTCGCGATCCGTCGCTGCCTGCGAACGATGATCGCGCGCAGGCGGATACCCCGTCCCTTCCCGCGCTGCCGCAGATCGAAGCGCCCGCGGAAGCAGCGGCAGAGACACCCGCAGAAGCGTCCGCAGAAGTGCGATCGGCGACGAGCGCCGATGCGTCTGTGGACACGCCCGCCGAATCGCCCCGCGACCGCTTGTACCGTCTGCGCCGCGAAGTGGATCAGCAAGACGATGGTGTGCAGCATCCGGACGATCTGCTGCGCATCGCGCAATTCCGCGAAGGCGCGGCGTTGTTGGCGAGCGCTGAATTCGCGCCGGCCGATATCGTCGATGCCTTGGGCGCCTCCGGCTACTCGCTGTCGTGCATGGCCGCATTGGCCTTACGCGAACGCAACGACGTGAGCGCCCAGGCCGCGTTGACCGCGACCATGCCGTTCGGCGGTTATCCGTTGCGGTTTCTTTTCGACTGGCTGCAAGCGCAGCCGGATGCGCGCGCGATGCCGTGGTTGCTGCGGCATGCGCGCGGATGGTGGTGGGACGCGCCGGGCGTCCGTCAGCGCGCGCGCGAATATTTTCGGTGGGCGCTGGCCAATCCGCCGCCCGGCGAGCCGGAAGCGATGGCCTTCGACGAACTCGACGACCATTCGATTCAAGACCTCGAGGCCATACTCAAGCAGTTTCAGGAACCCGCCCTCGCGCCGTATCTGGCGCAAACCGGCGACGAATCGCGTCGGCGTCGCGAAAAACAAACGCTGGGCGGCATCGGTCGCGTGTGGTCACCGAGCGAGAGCGTCGGCAGCGAGCTGGGCGTTGCGGCGAACCTCATCGTCGACCACCCGGAACTGCTGCGCGATCTTGAACGACTGCACGAGTTGGTGAACGCGCCGCGCCCCAAATCGATCCTGCTGTGCGGCGAGCACGGCAGCGGCAAGACCATCCTGGTCGATCGTTTGTTCGCGCGTTTGCACGCGGAAGGTTGGTTGTTGTTCGAGGCCTCGGCCGCCGAAGTGATGGCCGGGCAAATCTACACCGGCGAATTGGAAGCGCGTATCCGCGACTTGCTCGCCGCGTTGGATCGCAAGCGCGCGCTGTGGCGCGTGCAGGATTTTTTCGATTTGCTGCACAAGGGCAGCCACAAACAAGACCCGCGCGGCATTCTCGACCTGCTGCTGCCGGCGATGGAGCGCGGCCGCTTGCTGATGCTGGGCGAGACCACGCCGCAGCCCTTGGCGCAATTGCTGCTGGCGCGCCCGGTGCTCCGCCATCACGCCGAGGTCGTGACGCTGCGCTCGCCCGACGATGCGGCGATGCGCGATGTGCTCGCGCGCTGGGCGAACGTGCGCGAAACCGCGCTCGGCCGCCCGCCGATCGACGCGCGTGCGTTGGACGAAGCGCAACGCATGGCGGCGCAGTATTTCCCCGAACAGCACGAACCGGGTCGCACGCTGCGCCTGCTCGACGAAACCTTGCGCGCCGCGCTCTCGGACGACCCGCCGCGTCTGCCGCTGGATCACGAAGCGCTGCTGCGCGCGATCGCCTCGCGCAGCGGTCTGCCGCTGGACGTGCTCGACGATCGCCAAAGTCTGGATCTGGAGCAGTTGCGCGCGTTTTTCCGCAAGCGCGTGATCGGCCAGGACGAAGCGGTGGAATGTCTCGTCGATCGCATCGCGATGCTGAAAGCCGGTCTGGTCGATGCCGCTCGACCGATCGGTGTGTTCCTGTTCGCCGGCCCCACCGGCACCGGCAAAACCGAACTGGCGAAAACCCTCGGCGAACTATTGTTCGGCAGCAGCGAACGTCTGCTGCGTCTGGACATGAGCGAATACCAATCCGACGATGCCGCATGGCGGCTCACCGACGATGGCGGCGACGGTTCCGCGCGCTCGCTCACCGCACGCATCCGCGAGCAACCGTTCTCGGTGGTGCTGCTCGACGAGTTCGAAAAAGCGCATCCGAAAGTGTGGGATCTGTTTCTGCAAGTCTTCGACGACGGGCGCTTGAGCGATCGCAGCGGCCATGTCGCCGACTTCCGCCACAGCATCATCATTCTGACCAGCAACGTCGGTTCGACGCTGGCGCGCAATGCCGGCCCGGGTTTTACCTCGGTCGCGGGCGGCTATTCGCGCGGCGCGGTCGAAAAAGCCTTGTTCGAAACCTTCCGCCGCGAATTCCTCAACCGCCTTGATCGCATCGTGCTGTTCAATCCGCTCGATCGCACGCTGATGCGCGAAATCCTGCACAAAGAACTGCAGCGCGCGATGGAACGCCGCGGTCTGCGCAACAAGGATTGGGCGGTGGAATGGGAACCGTCGGCGATCGAATTCCTGCTCGACCGCGGCTTCACGCCCGATCTGGGCGCGCGGCCGGTGCGGCGCGCGATCGAGCAGCATCTGCTGGCGCCGCTGGCGCGCGGCATCGTCGAGCATCGCACGCCGCAGGGCGATCAATTCCTGTTCGTGCGCAGCGCAGGCGATCGTCTGGAAGTCGAGTTCGTCGACCCGAACATGCCCGCGACGGCGTCGATCGCGACGCGAACCGCGCCCCGCGACGGCGATCTGCGCACTCTGGTCTATGCACCCGATGCGTCGGCCGATGCGATCGAGGATTTGCGCGCCGCGTTCGCGCGATTAGCCGATGCGTTGGACGCGTCGATGTGGTCGGAGGCGCGCGACGCGGATTATGCGCGCATGAACGAACGCGATTTCTGGTCTCAGGCGAATCGTTTCGAGGTGCTGGATCGGATCGAACGCCGGCACCGGATCGAAAGCGCGTTCGAGACCGCGCGCCGTCTGGACGAGCGCCTTGCCCGCGACGGTACCGACGCCGGTTTCGTCGCGCGTCATGCGCAATTGCTGTGGCTGTCGGAACTCGCCATCGATGCGGTGGCGCAACAACGGCCGCAGGACGCGCTGCTGTGGCTAGCCGTGAGCGAGAGCGATCTCAAACGCGATGCGGCGCAAGCGCGACTGTGGTGGCAGCGGCTTCTGGCGATGTACATGGCCTGGGCCGAACACCGCAATATGCGCGTCGAAGTCCTGGAGCAGGACGCGACCGCATGCCGCGCGCGTTTGGCGGCCGGCGGCTTCGGCGCGTTGGCGCTGCTCGAAGCCGAACATGGGCTGCATGCCTTCGAGTACGACACCGCCGACGGCGGCACCGCGCGCATCGTCGCCTCCGTACGCGTTAGCGCCGATCTGCCGGGACGCGCCCGACCGGCGCGCGCGGTCGCCGACGTGGGTCAAAGCGAAGAGGAATTGCGCGTATGCCGACGCTATCGCGCCGCGCCGTCGCCGCTGGTGCGCGACAGCGTGCGCGGCTGGCGCAGCGGACGCTACGACCGCGTCCTGGCCGGCGAATTCGACGCGATGCCGGTGGATCAGGATTGATTTCGGCAGAGGCCGGCTTGGGCCACGATCAACCCAAGCAACGATCGCCCCAAGCAACGATCGATCTGAGCAGCGACCGATCTGGGCAGGGATCGACTTGGACAACGATGGGCTTCGGCAACCGTGGGCGCTAGATTTTCCGCAGCATCAATGATGCGTGCTCCCCGAAGCTGTCATCCCGAGCGCAGCGAGGGACCTGCTTTCATGTTTCGACCGCATAGAAAAACAGGTCCCTCGCTGCGCTCGGGATGACAATAGGTTTTTCGTCAGCGACCTACTTCGCTGACTGATTGGTTCGCCGTCAGTCTGCTTTGCTGGCAGCTTGCTTTGCCGAAGACTTGCTTCGGTGATGGCTTGATTCGCCGACCGTCTGCTTCGCTGACGGCCTGCTTCGATTGAGAGTCGCGGAGCGCTCTGAATCGTGATTCGCTCGGCGTCGATTCCGCTCAATGTCTCGAACATCGCCCAAACGAGCTTCTCCGAAAAAATTCCGCAACGCGATACGTTCGCGACGGCGTTTGCCGCCGCGTCGCACCACCGACACGCATCGCGCCGCGGAGCGCGAAACCCTACGATCGCCGTGGAGAGCCGACGATCGCGAAGCGCCTGAACCACCTACCCCCAATTCTCAGATCGTGCAGCTCGCGATGCAGTCGCGATAAAACCGGAAACAATGGCGCGTACCGCCGCCGCCCTGCTGGGCGATGGCCAAGCAGTCGTTCATCAATTCTTGGCACATGTTCATGCACACCGGGTCCGCATCGACAGCGGACACCCCGCCGGACATGCCCAATCCGAGCGCGAACGCGGCGGCGAATGCGAGACGTAGACGTTTCATGGCGATCCCTCCTTGGTCGAGACGATGAGCGGGCGCGTGCTTTCTCGCCCGCGGCCAGTCTAGGGCATCGCCTTCGTGCGACGGGCACGGGACGCGCGTCTGGGCGATTGATTTTTTGCATCGATCGGCGCATCGGGGCGCGGCGGCGCGAATGATTCGATACGCGAAAAACGCGTCGGACCGCCCTTCCCGAACGGCGCGACGCGCTAAAGTGACCGCCCCGACGCCGTGCGTCGCCCATCGATCCCAAGGAACCCGCCATGACCGCATTGACCGACGACCTGTTCGCCCAGCTCGAGGGCGCCCCGCTGCAACAGATTTCGCAACAACTTGGCATCGGTCGGACCCAGGCCGCGGGCGCTGTGAGCGCGGCGCTGCCGCTGTTGATCGGCGCGTTGGGCAAGAACACCAGCCAGCCGCAGGGCGCGGAAGCGCTGTTCGGCGCGCTGCAGCGCGACCATGCCGGCGGCGGCGGCGATCTGGCCGGGCTGCTCGGGATGGTGCTGGGCGGCGCGCAAAGCCGACAAACCGACGGCGCCGGCATGCTCGGCCACATCTTCGGCGGCCAACAAAACCGCGCGGAGCAGCATCTGGGCGAAGCCACCGGCCTCGGCGGCGATCGCGCCGGGCAGTTGATGAAGATCCTCGCGCCGATCGTGCTGGCCTACCTCGCCAAGCGCATGTTCTCTGGCGGTGCCGACGGCAGTGGCGGCCAAGCGATGGGCATGGCCGGCGGCGGCAACCCCACCGCGGACGTGCTGGGCGCGATCCTCGGCCAGGAACAACAGTCCGTGCGCCAACAAGGCGGCCTCGGCGGCGGCCTGCTCGGCGCGGTGCTGGATCAAGACGGCGACGGGCAACTCGGCCTGGGCGATTTGCTGAAGATCGGCGGTGGTCTTTTGGGCGGCAAGCGCTGAGATTTCGTCCGGCCTTCGGAGCGGCGCGCGATCGCACGCGCCGCTTCGATCGCGCGAGTCCGGGAGCCGCCGACGCAAGACGCACCGCTGTCGCCGCAAGCCCGACCTCGCATTGACGCGATTTCGCCCGCGCGCACAGAATCAGTCTGCCGCATGCGGTTTCAAAACGATCGAGTGGAGCAAAGGACTCTCCTGAAATGACCGAACCTGTCACGCAGTCGCATGGTCTCGACGTGGACGTGGTCGTCCGATGAGCGCGAAACGTTTCCGCATCGC
>JAGNNB010000167.1 GCA_017990865.1 Lysobacteraceae bacterium | reverse complement strand
CCACCGCGTCGGAACGATTACGCGATTCGCGGGCTCACTTCGCTTCGATGAAGACGTAGTTGACGCCGGAAGCGGCGACGGCGGCTTTCACGCGTTCGCTGTCCTCGGGCTTGCCGATGAACACCAGTTTCACGCCTTTGAGCTTGCCGTCGAGCTTTTTCGCGGTGAACGCGGTTTCGACCAGTTCGGCGATCTTCGTCGACGACGGCGACGCTGCCGCGTAGGCCAACATGCTGCCGGAAAGAATGCCGCGCGACACGTCGGTGCTGGCCTTGTCGAGCAGACGGTCGTAGCTGCCTTCGAAATCGGCGGTGCTTTCGGCCGGCAGCAGATAGACGAACGGCTGGCCGGTCACGCCCTCCATGTTGCGGCCGACCACATCGGACACGTACGCGCGCCAGGCGGCGGCATCGTCGTTGGTCGGCGCGACGAGCGCGGCTTTTTCGGCTTTCTTCGGGGCTTCTTCTTTCTTGCAGGCGCTCAGCGAGACGGCGAGGCCGGCGACCAGCAGCAGACGGACGAGGATGTTCATGACGGGGACCTCGGTTCGGGACGGGATGGGATGCGGGCAGTATCGCCGATCAGCCAGCCTGGCGCTTCCATTCCGCTTCCAGCGCGCGCCAGACCGCAGCCGGCACGAAGCCGGAAACGTCGCCGCCCAGGCGCGAGACTTCGCGCACCAGGGACGAGGAAATGAAGCCGCATTGTTCGGCGGGGGTCAGAAACAGGGTTTCGACGTCGGGGATCAGATGGCGGTTCATGCTGGCCAACTGGAATTCGTATTCGAAGTCCGAGACCGCGCGCAGACCGCGCAAGAGCACGCCGGCACCGACATCGGCGACGAAATGCGCCAACAGCGAGTGGAAACCACGCACTTCGACGTTAGGGAATTTCGCCAGCGACTCCTCGGCCAGCGACACGCGCAGCGCCAACGGCAGCGCCGGACGCTTGGACGGGCTTTCGGCCACGCCGACGATGAGGCGCTCGAACAGCGGCGCGGCGCGTTCGACCAAGTCCAGATGGCCGTTGGTGATCGGGTCGAAAGTGCCGGGATAGACCGCGATGCGCGAGGCGGCTGGGGTCATGGTGGCGTGGGTCCGGGGCCGTGAGGTCGGGCGGAGTGTAGAACCTATCGCGGGCGGCGCACAGTCGGTGCGGCTCGCGATCAGCAGGCGCGGCGATAGAGCGCGAAACGCACGTCCCGGGTCGCGCCTTCGCGATGCGGGCGCCACGCCGGCCCGGGCTCGATCTCGGCGTCGTGCGGGGCTTCGAGATACAGCCAGGCATCGTTCGCCAACCAGGGCGAGAGCAGCGACAGCGCCGGCCGCCACAACTCGCCCGCGAACGGCGGGTCGAGGAACGCCAGATCGAAGCGCTGCGCCGGATCGATCGCAAGCGACGCGGGCGGGACCGCCAACCACGTCAGCGCATCGGCATGGATCACTTCGGCGTCGCAGACGAGATCCGCAGGGTCGCCGCGACGCAGGCGTTCGAGGGTGGCGCGCAGCCCGGCGGCGAGGTCGCCATCGCGCTCGATCAAACGCGCGGCATGCGCGCCGCGCGACAGGGCTTCGAGCCCCAGCGCGCCGCTGCCGGCGAACAGGTCGAGCACCCGAGCGCCGGGCACGACCGGCTGCAACCAGTTGAACAGGGTTTCGCGCACGCGATCGGCCGTGGGCCGCAGGCCGTCCCGGTCGGCCACCGGCAGTTTGCTGCCGCGCCAACGGCCGCCGACGATCCGTACCTCGCCCGCCGGCCGCGTATCGGCGCGCGAGGCCGATGCGGCGCGCTTCGACCTGCCGTGCGGCGTCTTCATCGAGGGGTCGGGAGGGGCGGTGTTAACATTCCGACCATTGTCCACGAGTCGCCGCGCTTTGGCGCATTCGCCCGCTCGGCTCGCGAGAAGACCGGTCGAATCCCGCAACACATCGCCTCGGTCGGTCGACACTCGCTTGAGAACACCGCTCGGCGTCGCCATTCCCCGCGTCGCCGCATTTCAGGACCCGCGTACCCGATGATCCCGTTCTTCCGTCGCAAGAAACCGGCCGAGACGCCCGCCGCGCCTTCCGAACCCGCTGGCGATGCGACGACGCCCGCTGCCCTTCCCGCGGAAACAGGCTCGGACATCGACACGCCGAGCATCGAAGCCACGGCGCAGTTGCCGGCCGAGCCGAGCGCACCCGCCGCCGAGACCTCCATCGACGACGCAGCGTTCGCCGCGCCCGCCGCCGCGCCCGGCAAACCCGGTTGGCGCGACCGTCTGCGCAACAGCGCCTTCGCGCGCAGCATCGGCGGCCTGTTCTCGCGCAATCCGAAACTCGACGACGATCTGCTCGACGAAATCGAAACCGCGCTGCTCACCGCCGACGTGGGCGTGGGCGCCACCACGCAATTGGTCGAAACGCTGCGCAAGCGGATGAAAGCCCGCGAATTCGCCGACGCCAACGCATTGCTCGCGTCCCTGCGCGCCGAATTGATCGCGATGCTGGCGCCGGTAGCGAAACCGCTGACGATCGACCCCGCCGCGAAGCCCTTCACCATCCTCACCGTCGGCGTGAACGGCGTCGGCAAGACCACCACCATCGGCAAACTCGCGCATCGCTTCAAAAGCGAAGGTCGCACGCTGATGTTGGCCGCGGGCGACACCTTCCGCGCGGCGGCGGTGGCGCAGTTGCAGGCCTGGGGCGAGCGCAACGGCGTGGCCGTGGTCGCGCAGGGGCAAAACGCCGACGCCGCGTCGGTCGCGTTCGATGCGCTGCAGGCGGCGAAATCGCGCGGTATCCAGGTCTTGATCGCCGACACCGCCGGCCGCCTGCACACGCAGCAGGGTTTGATGGCGGAGCTGAGCAAGATCAAGCGCGTGCTGGGCAAACTCGACGGCGACGCGCCGCAGGAAGTGCTGATGGTGATCGACGGCACCACCGGCCAGAACGCGCTGTCGCAATTGCGCCAATTCCACGCCGCGGCCGGCGTCACCGGTCTGGTGGTGACGAAACTCGACGGCACCGCGAAAGGCGGTGTGGTGTTCGCGCTCGCCCGCGAATTCGGCATCCCGATTCGTTTCGCCGGTATCGGCGAGCGTCCGGAAGATCTGCGCGTGTTCGATGCCGAAGCCTTCGTCGACGCGCTGCTGCCGGAAGCGCTCGGCGGGTGAGCGTCGAAACGACGAGCCGCGAAGGCGCGATGTCCGCCGATGCGGGCGCCGGGTCCGGGCCGCCGCCGTCGTCGGAACCGCCGCGTCGGCATCGTCGATTACGTCGCTGGTTGCGTCGCGCGCTGATCGCGCTCATCGTTTTATCCGTTCTTTTCGGCATCGCGCTGTGGCTGTTGCAGCCGCAGCGTTCGGTACCGGTGTTGCTCGATCGCGGCGGCAAGGCGCTCGGCCTCGTCATCACCGCGAGCCCCGATGTCGAAGCGCGTTTGCGCGATAAGCCGCAGTTGGTCGTGCGCGATCTCGTCGTGCGCGAACCCGATTCGAAAACCGTGATGCTGCGCGCGGAGCGACTGTCGATCGCCCTGCCCTGGTCGACATTGCGTAGTCGCGGCGAAGACCTCACGGTCGAGCGTCTCGAACTGGACGCGCCGACGCTCGACCTGGTCGCGCTGCAAACCTGGCTCGCGAAGCGCCCGCCCAGCGCCGAAACCAAAATACCCACGCTCACCGACGGCCTTCGCGTGCGTGATGGCCGCATCGACAACGACGATTGGAAAATCGAGAACATCGCCGTCGATTTGCCCGCGCTGCATGCACAGCGCGCGGTCGAGGCGCGGATTCGCGGCCGTTATGTCGATGCGCCCACCGCGATCCCCTTCGATTTGGCGGTCGCACTGACCCGGCCCGCGAACGGCGCCGGTCTGGCGGTGGTCGGGCCGCTCACCATCGAGCGCGGCGACGATTGGCGGCTGCCGGCGACAGTGACGTTCTCGGGACCGCTGCGCATCGGACAAGACGATTTGCGCATCGAGCCCGTGCGCTTCGGCATGATCGCGCGCTACGAATCCGGCGAAACCAAACTGCCGTTCACGCTCGGTCTCTACGGCCCGCTGCATTTCGATAATGCGACCTGGGCGTTGGAGCCCGTGACCGCCGTGCTGCGCAGCGACGGGCCGATTCCGAATTTCGATGCGAACGGCGCGTTCGCGATCGGTCGCCGCCTGGTGCTGCGGCTCAACGGACGCATGCCCGCGTGGCCCGAGGCTTGGCCCGCATTGCCCGCGCCTATCGGCGCGTCGCGCTCGCCGCTGCCGTTTCGTCTGGGCTATGTCGGCGCTCCGGATTTGTCGGAAACGATCGAACTCGATATGGCGCGCGACGCGTCGCGCTTCGAAAGCCGTTTCCGTTTGGACGATGTGCTCGCCTGGATATCGCAAAGCAGGGGCTCGCCGCTGCCGCCGCTCGACGGGGGCTTGCGCACGCCGCGTCTGGAAATTTCGGGCGCGACGCTCGAGGGCGTGGAGATCGAAATCGACGACGAGGCCGTGAAATGAGCCTCGCCGCCTCCGATCGTTCCGACTACGCCGCAAAACTGCTGGCCTGGTTCGACACTGACGGCCGCCACGATCTGCCGTGGCAAGACCCGCGCACGCCGTATCGCGTGTGGTTGTCCGAAATCATGCTGCAGCAGACGCAAGTGCGCGTGGTGGTGCCGTATTTCGAGCGTTTAGTCGCCGCGCTGCCCGATTTGCCGGCGTTGGCCCAAGCGCCTGCCGACGATGTCCTGGCGCTGTGGTCGGGCCTCGGTTACTACGCCCGCGCGCGCAATCTCCACGCCGCCGCGAAAGTCTGCTTCGAAGCGCACGACGGCGATTTGCCGCGCGATCTCGACGCGCTGATGGCGCTGCCCGGCATCGGCCGCAGCACCGCGGGCGCGATTCTCTCGCAGGCTTGGGGCGATGCGCAGCCTATCCTCGACGGTAACGTCAAACGCGTGCTGTGCCGCGTTTTCGGTATCGACGGCTGGCCGGGCACGCCTGCGATCGAAAAGAAATTGTGGACGATCGCGACATCGCTGCTACCCGATGCGCGCAACGCCCACCGCATGGCCGATTACACCCAGGCGCAGATGGATTTCGGCGCCACCTTATGCACCCGACACGACCCCGCCTGCGTGTTATGCCCGCTGCAGGACGCTTGCGTCGCGCGCCGCGAAGGCCGCATCGACGAATTGCCCACGCCGAAGCCCGGAAAACCCTTGCCCGAACGCACGGCCTACGTGCTGTTGGCGCAGGATGCGCAAGGCCGCGCGCTGTTGCTGCGGCGTCCGCCGAGCGGCATTTGGGCTTCGCTGTGGTCGCTGCCGGAAGCCGAGGATCACGACGACGCACGCGCCTGGTTCGATGCGCGCATCGCGAACGCGAGCTTCGACGACGGGCTCGCGTTGGACGAGATCGCCCACGGCTTCAGTCATTACCGGCTGACGATGCGCCCGCTGACGTGGCGCGAAGTCGCGCTGCGCGACGGCGTTCGCGACGACGATGCGATGAGATGGATTGCGCGCGACGACTTGACGTCGCTCGGCATTCCCGCGCCCGTGCGTACTCTGCTGGAGCGCTTACTTCCTTAGAGCCTGTTTAAAATCTGCTGCGCTCGGTGCTTTCGCGCCGTCCGCGGCTCGAAATGCTTATGTACCTCTACGTACACTGCGCTTTCTGCGCTGCGGGCGGCGCGGAATTCACATAGCTCGCGACGATTTTAAACAAGCTCTTAGCGCAGGGTCGAAAGGCGATCTGCTCGGTCGTTTTCCCGTTCGGAATTTGCAAAGCGCACGTGCCGAGCGTTCAGAAACCGATTCCTTTTCGTCGCATCGCCGACTCCCGCCGCCGCCTGCTGCGAGTGCGCCCGCGAACGGCGAGCGCAATGATTTAGACTTCGGTTTAGACTTCAGGATGCGCGACGAGCCGAAGAAGTTCGGTGTCTCGCGGGTATCCACCCAACTTCCGGATCGCACAGACCGCTATGGCCCGCACTGTTTTCTGCCGTTACGAACACCGAGAAGACGAAGGTCTGGACTACGCGCCCTGGCCGGGCGAATTGGGCAAGCGGGTATTCGCCGAAATCGGCAAACCCGCGTGGGCGAAATGGCTGGCGCACCAGACCATGCTGATCAACGAAAACCGCTTGTCGCCGATGAACCCCGAACACCGGGCGTTCCTGCAGGGAGAAATGGAGAAGTTCCTGTTCGGCGAGGGCGCGCAAGCGCCGTCGGGTTACGTGCCAGAAGCCTGAGGCGTCTCGCCCGCTTCGCGCCGCGCGCGCAGCGATTTTTCTTCCGCGCGTAAGGCTTTGCCATCGACCGGGCGGATTTCCTTGATTCTGCACGGGATCGTGAGCGCGCCGCGGTTGTGCACGCGCACGGTGTCGAAACGCGCGCTGACGCGGCCGTTATTGCTGCTCAGACTGATCGTATCGGCGAAATCCAAATCGCTGCAGGGGCCATACATATCCAGTAGCCAGACGCGGCTGGGCCCGACCCAAATCGCGATGGCGCTGTCGCCCAGCGGCGTCCAATTGCTGAAGCGCCCGTAGTACTGAAAGCCTTTGACCGGCTCGCCCGCATGATTGCGATAGAGCGCGAGGCGCTCCGCATCGCGCACGGCCGGCGCGCTCGCGCAACTGGCCGAGAAGACGGCGGCGAACAACAAAACGAACGACTTCACGGGAATGCGTTTCATAACCCACCTCGGCGATCTTTGGCGGCGAATTTCAGACTGGCGACCTTCGGCGTCGC
>JAGNNB010000166.1 GCA_017990865.1 Lysobacteraceae bacterium | reverse complement strand
TCCATACCAAGCATCTCCCGGGCGCACCATGCGCCCAGCGCATCGTGGCGATCAATCGACGACGCGCGCACGAAATAGACGATTATGTTCATAGTGCATTTACCTGAGCGCGTGCCCGAACCCAGTCCCACGGAACGCACTGACCAAGCGAATATCGGCACGCGATCGCTCGACACCATGAAGTCTGCGACGTCCATCACGCACTACGCGGCTGCATTCCGAAACTTGAATGTCCGAACGAAAACATCGCGAAAAAAGCGTCTTGCAGGCAGGCTCCGTACGATACGCGTGCGAATTGTTGCGGCGCAAAAGGATGTATGCGCATTGCGCATCCGCTCCGCAGCCGCGGTCGGTGCGCATTTGAAGCCCCAAATGCATCGCAAACGACTCGCATCGCCTGCGATCCGCCGCCCGTACGGCTGACTCGCAGTTGTCGTTCTTAGGGCATAGATGATCGCAACGTCGGCGCGAACGTTCGGAACGGGTTCGTGACGGAAGAACGAAGAACCCCGGCCGAAGCCGGGGTTCCTGAACCACTTGGATTGCGCGTGAACGCATATGAACGATCAGCAGGGCGCGTTCTGCACGGCCGTGAACGCATTGATGATGCCGGTGCCCATCGTACCCGGCGGCGGTGCCGGAATGCCGAACGGTTTGATCCAGGTCTTGATCAGCGTTTCGATCTGCGCCGGTGTGCAATCGGCGGCAGGCTTCGACTGCATCATCGCGGCCAAACCGGCCACGTGCGGCGACGACATCGACGTACCGCTGTAGTACACATAGTTGTCGGCACCCGGCACAGTGGTGCCAGCGTTCAACGTCGAAGCGATGCTCACGCCCGGCGCCGACACGTCCACGCCCGCGCCGAAGTTCGAGAAGCTGGCTTTCTTCGCCGCCGCGTCGGTCGCGCCGACCACGATCAGGCCCGCGCCGGTGCAACTGGCCGGAGTGAAGCCCGCGACGTTGGCGTTGTTGTTGCCTGCCGCCACCACCACGGTGGTACGGCGACCCAGCGCACCGGTGATCGCCGTCTGCATCACCGAACCGGCGCAGGCACCGCCGCCGCCAAGGCTCATGTTGATCACGTGCGCCTTGTTCGCGCCCACGGCCGGAACGCCGGCCACCGCGCCGCCAGACGCCCAGGTCACCGCATCGGCGATGTCGGCGAGCGTACCGCCGCAACGGCCGAGCGCGCGGACCGCCAACACTTTGGACTTGTAGGCCATACCGGCCACGCCCGTAGCGTTATTGGTCACCGCCGCCACCGTGCCCGCCACGTGCGTGCCGTGCCAGCTCGAATTGCGAGCGACCCAGCCCGGCGCGCACTGGTTGGCCACCGTCCAGTCGCCCGGATCCAGCGCGCTGGCATCGCGACCGTTACCGTCGTTCGCCGTGGCGACATTGGTGATGAAGTCGTAGCCGTTGATGATGTTGGCGTTGAGATCGATGTGCGGGCGATAACCGGTATCGATCACCGCAACGATCTTGCCGAGACCGAGGAAGCCGAGATTCCAGGCTTGATCGGCGTTGCTGCCGCCGACGCCGCTCTGGAAGCCGTACTGCAGACTGAAGAACGTGTCGTTCGGGGTCAGCGTCGGTTGCAACATGAAGTTCGGTTCGACCGAAGCCACATCCGGGTGGGCGGCGAGCTGACGCATCAGTTGTTCGGCTTCGACGCGATCGAACGCACGATTGGCGACCACGAGGTCGGCGCCGACGCCGAGGGTGCGCTCATGACGCAGAGTGGTGGTTTTGGCGCGGCCGAAGGCGTTGGCCGAGATGCCGTCCAACGAACGCTGGATGGCGGCTTTGTTGTTCTTGCTGGCGCTGCCATCTTTGTAGGTGACGATGAAACCGTCGACCGGCGGGTTGGACGACAGGGCGCCGAGGTTCACCAGATCGCCGGCGAACGCCGAGGACGAGCCGACAACGGCGACGACAGCGACGGTCAGCGCCGCGAGACGGGTATTACGGGTGCGAAAGGACATCTGAAATCTCCATATTTCAATGCGGTTTCGGTGCGTGCGCTCATCCCTGCGTCGAAAGACGGCTGGAACCGTGGATCGCGGAATCGCCGATGGAGCCGATGGAATCGAGGTGCGGAGTCGTACTGCAAATGTCGACTCGCCGACTCGTTGAACGAAATCGTAATTTCGGTGCGCATGCGGCACGAATCACGATCGCGGCCGATAGCATTCCTTTGACTTGGGCCGAGCATCACGTGAGGCGCACCATGCGCCCCATGCTTATGATGCGGAGCATTGATCGATGCTGTCAAATGAATAGGCGATATTTTTTCGCCGTTCGTCGCAACGCATCCACGCGACAGCGCACGTCACGCGATTTTCATACGCGAACCTCGATGCGTCTCGATCGCTGCGACGCGCTTCTGCAAAGCGCATCATGAAAAAACGAAAATTGAACAAACAAAAATTGAACAATTGCGACGACAGGTCACCACCTCACCGTCTTTCGGCAGCCTGCCGAAGACGATCGAATGCGGAGATCCATCGCTGCGTCGCGATCGCGCCGAAAAAACACGAACCCTGGCCGAAGCCAAGGTTCGGGAACGCGCTGGATACGCGCTTTCGCGACAGCGTCAGTTGAGCGCTCTGCGCGCGTTGAGCCGCCCGACGCCGATCCAGTACTGCACCGGACCCATGAAGAAATCGGCGGTCGATCTCAACGTCGTCTCGCAGGCCGCGGGCAGGCAGTCCGCGGTGGGCTTGGACATCATCATCGCGACGACACCCGCCACATGCGGCGCCGACATCGAGGTGCCGCTCATGTAGGCGTAAGTCGCCGCGCCGGGCACGGTGGCGCCCGCATTCCACGTCGACGCGATGTTGAAGCCGGGCGCGGACAGATCCACCACCGAACCGTAGTTCGAGAACGGTTCCTTTTCGCCGTAGAAACTGCCGGTATGTCGGTGAGTCGCCACCACTATCGTGTTGGCGCAACTGGCCGGCGTGAAACCGGAGGCATCGGCGTTACTGTTGCCCGCGGCGACCACCACCGGCACACCGCGCCCGACCGCACCGTTGATCGCGTTCTGCATCGTCGCGCCGCAGACGCCCTGCCCGCCGAGACTCATGTTGATGACGTTCGCGCGATTCGCACCGACGCCGGGCACGCCGACGACCGTACCGCCGGACGCCCACGTCACCGCATCGGCGATGTCCGCCAGCGTGCCCCCGCAGCGACCGAGCGCGCGCACCGGCAAAATGCGCGCCAGATGCGCCATGCCGGCGACGCCCGAGGCGTTGTTGGTGACCGCCGCCGCGATGCCGGCGACATGCGTTCCGTGCCAACTCGAACTGCGCGCCGGCGACCCGACGTAACACTGCCCCGCGATCTCCCAATCGCCGGGATCGGACGGATCGGCATCGCGCCCGCCGCCATCGTTCGCCATGAACGCGTTGCTGACGAAGTCGTAACCACCGGCGACGAAATTGGCGTTGAGGTCCGGATGATTCGTGCGCCCGGTATCGATGACCGCGATGATCTTGCCCTGGCCGCGATAACCGGTATCCCACGCCTGCGTGGCGTAGGTGTTCTCGCCGACGCTGCTGAGATTGGTCTGCAGGTAGAAGTAGGTGTCGTTCGGCGTGAAATCCGCGCGCAGACGGATATTCGGCTCGACGTATTCGACGTTGGGATCGAGCGCGATCTTGCGCATCAAACGTTCGGCGTCGGCACGACTGAGGCGTCCGTCAATGGCGATCAATTCGCCGCCGGTGCCGAGCGTGCGCTGGCGTTGCAGCCTGGGCGCCGTCGCGGCGCCGAATTCGGCGATCGCGGCGGTGTCGAGCGTGCGTTGTTTGGATGCGGGATCGATCTGCGACGCACGGACGTTGCGATAACCGACGATGAAGCCATCCGCGGGGTCGTACTGGCTGCTGGAATCGATATGCACGCGCCCGGCGGCGAATGCCGGGCCGGCGAGCATCGCGGCGGCGAGCGCGGATGCGAGCGCCAACCGTGGCGCGCGGGAAAGGCGGGCGTAGCGAGGACGAAACGACATGGGAACCTCCTTGATCCCGGGCGGCATCCTAATCCTCCGGTCGCGACCGGGGATGCCGAGAATCGCCGCCCGTTCGATGGGCGATCGCGCGCCGAAGGGCGCGCGAGGCGGCGCACCATGCGCCGTCCGCCGAAAAGCCTCCGCCCGATCCGCGCGCTTGTCAAATCACAGCGCGGCCGGCGCATCGCCGCACGATCCGTAGCGCACGCCGATGCGGGACGCTATCGATGTCGCGAGGACGTCGCGAGCCGGCCCGAAACGGTCGTCGGGCCTCGCGATCAGGAGGTCATCCGCTCCCAAAAACTCTTCACACCGTCGATGAACGTGCTGGAACGCGGCGAATGCCGACGCGCGTTCTCGCCGGTGAAGGTCTGTTCGAATTGCTCCAGCAACTCGCGCTGTTTCGCGGTCAAATTCACCGGGGTTTCGACGACCACGCGACAGTACAGATCGCCCGGCCCGCGACTGCGCACGGACTTCACGCCTTTCTCGCGCAAACGGAAGACTTTTCCGGTCTGCGTTTCCGGCGGGATGCGGATTTCGGCTTCGCCGCCGAGCGTCGGTACGCGCGCGGTATCGCCGAGCGCGGCCTGCGAGAAACGGATCGGCACTTCGCAGTGCAGATCGTCGCCCTCGCGTTGGAAAATATCGTGCTCGCGCACGCGAATTTCGACGTACAGATCGCCCGCGGGTGCGCCCGCGGGACCGGCTTCGCCCTCGCCCGAAAGCCGAATGCGATCGCCGTTGTCGACGCCCGCCGGAATCTTCACCGACAGGACTTTTTCCTCTTCGACGCGACCGGCGCCTTTGCACTGCTTGCAAGGCGTCACGATGCGCTTGCCGGTGCCACCGCAGTGCGGGCATGGCTGCTGCATCGAAAAGATGCCGCGTTGGAAGCGCACTTGACCTCGGCCCTGGCATGTCGAGCATGTCTCGACCTTGCCGTCCTCCGAACCGCTGCCGTTGCAGGGTTTGCACGCCGCTACCGTCGGCACTTCGATGCGCTTGTCGACACCGGCGACGGCGTCCTCCAAATCGAGTTCGACGATGTAACCGATGTCCGCGCCGCGACGCGGCGCGCGGTTGCCGCCGCCACCGCCGAAAATGTTGCCGAAAATATCGCCGAAGATGTCGTTGATGTCGGCGCCGCCGTAAGCGCCGCCGCCCGCACCCGTTCCGTGTTCGAACGCGGCATGGCCATGCGCGTCGTACGCCCGGCGTTTCTGCCCGTCGGTGAGCGTTTCGTAAGCCTCTTTGACTTCCTTGAACGTGGCTTCGGCGCTGGCGTCGTCCGGATTGCGGTCCGGATGGTGCTTCATCGCCAAGCGTCGATACGCCTTCTTCAAGTCGTCGTCGCTGGCGTTGCGGGCCACGCCCAGCACTTCGTAATAGTCGCGTTTGCTCATGTGCGGGAATGGGGAGTCGGGAATAGAGAATCGGGAATCGTTCAATGCGAAGATCGAAATCCGCCGTTTGAACTATGCGATCGGAGATCGGAGATCGAAAACCAGAAGAGCCGAGTCAAGCCCGGCTCTTCCGATTCCCGATTCACGGTTTCCGTTTCACGGCTTCTGGTCGTCTTTCACTTCGGTGAATTCCGCATCGACCACATCGTCGCTTCGGCCCGAGGCTTGACCCGCATCGCCGCCGCCCGGAGCGCCCTGCCCCGCGGAGGCCGCGGCGAACAGCGACTGGCCGGCTTCTTCCAAGCCGCGCGTCTTGGCTTCGATCTGACCTTTGTCGTCGCCCTTCATCGCGATCTCCAACTCGGCGATCGCGCCTTCGGCGCGACCGATCGCGTCGCCCGGCACCTTGTCGCCATGGTCTTTGATCGCGCCGCGGGTGGCGTGGATCATATGATCCGCCTGGTTGCGGGCGTGGATCAGCTCGTGGAACTTCTTGTCTTCCTCGCGATGCGCATCGGCGTCCTGCACCATGCGCTGGATCTCGTCGTCCGACAAACCCGAACCGGCCTTGATCTCGACTTTCTGTTCCTTGCCGGTTTTCTTGTCTTTCGCCGACACATGCAGAATGCCGTTGGCGTCGATGTCGAAGGTCACTTCGATCTGCGGCATGCCGCGCGGCGCGGGTTCGATCCCGGCCAGATCGAACCGGGCCAGCGACTTGTTGTACACCGCCTGCGTGCGTTCGCCCTGCAGCACATGCACCGTCACCGCGCTTTGATTGTCGGTGGCGGTCGAATAGGTCTGCGTGGCCTTGGTCGGGATGGTGGTGTTCTTCTCGATCACCTTGTTGAACTCGCCGCCCATCACTTCGATGCCCAGCGACAGCGGGGTCACGTCGAGCAACAGCACGTCCTTCACGTCGCCGGCCAGCACGCCGCCCTGGATCGCGGCGCCGATCGCGACCGCTTCGTCCGGGTTGACGTCCTTGCGCGGTTCCTTGCCGAAGAACTCGGCCACCGCCGCCTGCACTTTCGGCATGCGGGTTTGACCACCGACGAGGATGACCTCGTTGATGTCGCTGGCGCGCAGGCCGGCGTCGTTCAACGCGGTGCGGCAGGGTTCGATCGACTTGCGGATCAATTCGTCGACCAGCGCTTCGAGCTTGGCGCGGGTGAGTTTGATGTTGAGATGCTTCGGACCGGAGGCATCGGCGGTGACGTACGGCAGATTCACTTCGGTCTGCTGCGAGCTGGACAGCTCGATCTTCGCGCGCTCGGCGGCGTCTTTCAGGCGCTGCAGCGCGAGCGGGTCCTTGCGCAGATCGATGCCCTGATCTTTCTGGAATTCCTCGACGAGGTAGTCGATGACGCGCTTGTCGAAGTCTTCGCCGCCCAGGAAGGT
>JAGNNB010000165.1 GCA_017990865.1 Lysobacteraceae bacterium | reverse complement strand
CGGCGCGTAGACGCTCATCGCTGGCTCGCTCGATTACGGAATGTTGCCGCTGGCGCAGGTGAACGTCCCGGTCCGCGAGGACATGCCGTACATGTTCGCCACATACACCGTCACGCTGGTGCGCTGTCCCTGGGAGCAACGGCCAGAGTACACATAGCCGTTGGTGCCATTGGGCCAATACACCACCGCGGGTTTCGATGAGGTGTACGCGACCGAACAGGTGAAGAAGCCGCCGCCGTTGGAGCCCGGTTCCGGGCACGAGAACGACGTGATCGTCGGCGCCGGGCCGGTGGGCGCGTTGCCGCAGGTCAAGCCGACCGCGGAGAACGCCGAGGTGACGTCGGCCACCGTATAGCCCAAGTTCGTCGCCGCCGTTTGCACGCCGCACACGCCGGTGTAGAAGTTGGTGCTGGGCGTCCAGTACAGGTCGTTCGCGCGCGCGAACACTTTGAACGCTTTCTGCGTGTTCCAGCCCACCTTCGTCGCCAGCAGATAGAACGCCTTGTTGTACACGCCCGACGAGTAATGCACGTCCATGCCGTAGATGAACTTCGAGGCGTGATCGATCGATTTGCCGTCCAGCAGCGGATTGCTCATGTAACGCAGCGCGCCGGTGCCTTTGGTGATGTCGTAACCGACCTTGAAGTCGTTGCTGCCGCGCATGTAGTACTCGGCGGCTTCGCCGGCGATGTCGGAATACGCTTCGTTGATGCCGCCCGACTGGTTGGCGTAGGTCAAGTTGGAATTCTGCGCGGTGAAACCGTGCGAGACCTCGTGCGAGGTCACATCCAAGCTGACCAGCGGATAGAACTTCGTGGCGCCGTCGCCGAAGGTCATCGTGCTGCCGTCCCAGAATGCGTTCTCGTAGGCGGTGCCGTAGTGCACCCGCATCACGAGTTGGAAGGTCAACGGCGGCCTGCCGACGTAGGCGTTGTACATGTTGTAGACCACGCCGCCGAAATAATGCGCGTCGTTCAACGGCGAATAGGCGCCGTTGATGGTCTTCACCGTATTGCGCGGGCAGGTGTAGGAGAACGTGGTGGTGCCGGACGTGGCGTGATTGAGATTCACGGTTCTCACGTTGGCGTTGGTCATGCTGCAGGTGGTGCCGCTCTGGGTGACGTCCATTTTGCCGTACTGGGTGCCGTACTCGTACTGGCCGATCTTGGTGTTGCCGCCGGGGCCGGTGCCGACCAACGCGTGTTGCAGGTTTTCCCACTGCGTCAGCACGCGACCGGTATCGGCATCGACGATGACGGTCGGCCGCATCGGCGAGCCGCCGCCGAGTGTGTCGGCGAAATACGACACCACGTAGGCTCTGCGCGCCGCGCCGGCCTCGTCGATATGAATCATCAGTTCCGAGGACTCGGCTTGCGTGCGCATGAAACCCAAACGATTGCCGAGCGTGACGCTCTTGGCGATGGCCAGCGCTTGCTTGCGGTCGAGGCGCGTTTTGCCCGAGGAAATTTCGCTGGCGAGTCCGTCGACCTTACGGCCGAATAGCGTGTCGATGCCGCCGCTCGCGTTTTCGGTCACCACCACGTGCTCGCCGAAAATCGGCAGGCCGCGGAAAGTCTGTACATAACGATGATTGCGCAAACCCAGATCGGTCTTGCGATCGATCAGCATCAGACGCGATTCGCCATCCAAGCTCAGCGCTTGTTCGTGGCGGGTATGCGCCATCGCGACGACGCCCGAAGCCGCGATGGCGGCGTTGCTGCGTTCGATGCGCGCGCGATCGGATTGATGCAGATCGGTAAGAACGGCTGCGGGCGCGTTGCCCGCGGCGAAGATCGCCGCGACGGCAGCGGCGAGCAGGGTGAAACATTGACGTTGACGCATGGAGTTGGCTCCTCGGATACGGAGAGAGGTGGCGGCGCGATAGCGCCCCACCCTTAACGCATGCGAAACGGTTCGGTTGACATCGAAGAAGCCAGCGCTTGCGCCCAGCGGATCGGCGAACGCGGTCGACAACGACCGCGCGCCCGATGCGCTGCTCGCGCGTTCTCGCGGAACATCGGATGACGACGCTTGCGACCGCGAAGATCGCGATCGCAAGCGGCTTACGTAATCGCCAGGCTCGATGACACGCGCTCGATCAGGGAATCGGACCGGTCGGGCACGTGAATGTCGCGCTGCGCGTCGCCGTACCGTAGGCGTTGCTCACGTTGACGCTGACGGTGGGTCGCGAACCGGCGCTGCAAGTGCCGATGTAGACATTTCCGGCAGACCCGCCCGGCCAACGCACCGTCGCCGGTGTCGCGGAGTTGTATGCGATCTGGCACCAATAGGTGCCGCCACCGCTGTTGCCGTAATCCGGGCAGACGAAACTGGTCACGGTCGGCGCCGTCCCGGGCATTTCCGGAATGAACAACAAGCGATTCGGCGAACCCGCGCCCGCATTGATCACGACATTCTGCGTAGCGGCGCCGGCCATCACGCTGCTCATTTGCGCGGGCGTCGTCGCCGGATAGATGTTGATGTAACGTGCGATCGCGCCCGCGACATGCGGCGCGGCCATCGACGTACCGTCGAGCGTGGCCGACGCAGACGTGCCGGTGTACCACGCGGAGGGAATACCCACGCCCGGCGCGAACACGTCCAGACACGGACCGTAGGCGGAGGTGAACGCCTTCGTATCGTTGGACGCAGTGGAACCGACCGTGATCGCGCCGGGCACGCGACCGGGTGAGAACTGACAGGAATTGACGTTCTGATTGCCCGCCGCGACTACCAGCGATACGCCCGAATTGATCAGGTTGGTCGCCGCGGTGTCGAGCGTCGGTTCGATCTGCGTGGCGTTGTAGCTCAGATTCGCGACCGCGGGCCCGATGCGATTGGCGGCGACCCAGTTCATGCCCGCGACCATGTTCGAGAACGAGGCGAGGCCGCCGCAACCGGCGATGCGCACCGGATGCACGATCGCATTTTTGGCCACGCCCCACGTGGTGCCGGCCGCGATGCCGGCCACATGCGTACCGTGGCCGTTGCAATCGCTGGTGCCCAGCCCATCGCTGATGAAACTCACACCATTCCCCATGCGGCCCGTGAATTGGGTGTGGCCGGTCAACACGCCGGTATCGATGACGTAGACGTGCGGTCGGGTCACGACATTCTCGTAGACGTAAGTGCCGTTGAGCGGCCGCGCGTTTTGATCGATGCGATCCAGGCCCCAGGGTGCGCTGGTCTGGGTCGCGCTGGGCGAGACCCAGCCGTCTTCCTGCACGTAAGCGACGCGCGGATCGGCGAGCAGACGCGCGAGCGCGGCATCGTCGGCTTGCGCGGCGAAACCGCGAAGCACATGGTCGAAACTCTGGGTGAGCTTGATGCGATGCGTCGCGGCGATCGCGTTCGCGACCGAACCGACGCGCGCGATGCGCGAGGATTCGTTCGCGAGGCTGGCGGAGCCGTCTTTGAGAACGACGATGTAGTGGCCTTCGATCGGCCGAGCGGCGGTGCGCAGTTCCGCGGCAAACGCCGGCGGAAGTGCGACGGAAAGCAGAGCGGCGCCGATCGCCGATGCGAGCGAAGCGTTGCGATATTTCGTTTTCATGCGATGTCGTCCTTGGGGTTGTGACAGAAAAAACCGATGCCTGCGCCGAAAGGCGAAGCATGCGAGAGCGAGAGGCGATGTGTACGCGATCGGTTCGGATCAGATTAGATTGGATCGGACCAGATTGGATCGAACCGGATGAAGCCGATCGCGACGACGCTATGCGGAACGCGCCGGAGAGAACGAGAGAGAGGGGCTCTCTCCGGCGCACCGCGTTCGACGAGCGATCAATCGAACCGATGCGAAATCGTTACGGAATCGGATTCGACGGGCAGAGGAAGCTGGCGGTGCGCATGGTCTGGCCGTCCATATTGACGACCCTGACGGCCACGCTGGGGCGATGCGCGAGAAGCGCAGGATTCTCGGGAAGGCTTGCGATGCATGCGTGTCTCTCCTTGAGTGCGACGGTCCGGTCGCGAGACCGGTTGGAAACGGTCCGCGCCCCTTTGCGTCCGTTCGATACGACGCCGGTTGGCGAACGTCCGCTCGCTTCCGTTGCGCGTATCGAGCCGTCAGCATGCCGCGACCGCGTCGCAACGACTGCGACATCGCGCACAAGATCGCATGGAAAAGAATGCGGGCGCGTGCACGCACGCCCGCGGGTACCGCGTCACATGCGCGGAACCGTCACTCGCTCAAACACATGCCGCGGGCGCCGTCGATGGCGACGAGACGACGGCCGTTCCAACGGTAAAGCGTGACTTCGAAAATGCCGTACGCGTCGCAATGCGCGGTGAAGCTGACGCCGCCCCATTGCGTCGCGCCGGTGCTGTCGACCCAATACAGAATATCGTCGGGCAAGGGCGCATAGCTGGTGCTGCATTGATACGTATCCATCGAACCCGGCACCGGGTTGTAAGCGCAGTTGAGCGCCATCGCGGGCGCTGCGAATGCGCCCGCGGCCAGGACGACGCCGGCCGCGAGGACACGACGAGCGAGACGTTGCGAATGAGATTTCATTACGGACTCTCCTAAAGTGATGGTCGGATGCTGCGATGCGCGCGACATCCAATCGCCCCGCCGAAAAATCCCCTTACGCGAGTGCGCCCCCGCGCGCGGATGGCGCGACGCTCGGAGAGCGCGCGCACCGCAGCCCATGCAGACTAATCGCGCATCGATACGCGCCGAAGTGCGCAACGTCATCGTGACTTGCGGGAGACAAATCGAACGTCATCGTGACTTGCGGGAGACGAATCGAACGTCTTCGTGGATTTCGACAAACTCGGCAAAATACGGCGCCAAATCTACGCTTCGCTTTCGTCGTGCATACGCGATGTTCTCGCGTCGTCGTCGATAACTCGGCCAAATAATTCAGTCAAAAAATGCGGTCGAATAACGCCGTCGAATGACGCCGTCGAATAGCGCGATCAAAAAAGATCAAAACCCGTAGCGCAGAAATCCGCCGTCCACCGCGATGCATTCGCCGGTGATGTAACTCGACGCGGGCAGGCACAGGAACGCGACCGCTGCCGCGACTTCTTCCGGTTCGCCGATGCGGCCCATCGGCGTGCGCAGCAGCACTTCGTCCAGATAATCGGGATCGGCCAGTTTTCCCGATGTGCGTCGCGTGCGGATGTACCACGGCGCGACCGCGTTCACGCGCACGCCGTCCTCGGCCCATTCCACCGCGAGGTTGCGCGTCATCTGATGCATCGCGGCTTTGCTCATGCCGTACGGCGCGCCGCTGTGCACGTGGGCGATACCCGACACGCTGCCGACGTTGACGATGCTCGACACCGCGTGTTTGGTCAGTAGCGGATACGCGCCGCGCGCGAGTTCGAATGCGGCGAACAGATTGATTTCGAAAATGCCGCGCCATTCGTCTTCGCTGTAGTCGTTGGCGGGTTTGGTGAGATTGCCGCCGGCATTGTTGACCAGAATGTTCAGGCCATCGCCGAGGTCTTCCACCCAGTCCAACACGTCCGCACGCTGCGCGTCGTCGGCCACGTCGGCGACGCGGGTGCGCACTTCGCCATCGGGAAATTCTTCTTCGAGCTCGCTGCGCACGCTGTCCAAACCGTCGGCATGACGCGCGACGATCAGCACGCGCGCGCCGAAGCCGAGCAGCTCGCGCGCGATCGCGCGACCGATTCCGGCGCTGCCGCCGGTGACCAGCGCGAGTTGTCCGTCGAGACGCCAACGCTGCGGATCCATGGCTCCACCCACGGGTCGGGAAAGGCGTAGGATACGCCCGCGCTTCGATCCGGGCGCGCGCTCGACGGAGATTGGCCATGACACGTCGTTTTACCGCTTCGTGCGTCCCCTTCGCGCTGCTGCTGTGCGCGGCGCTGGCCGGGTGTTCCAAGCCGAAAGTGCCCGAACAGGACGTGCCGCCCGCGCCGCAATCGGACCCGGCGGCATCGACCGCTTCGGCCGCAGCGGCCGCGCAATCGCCGACCACGCTCAACGAAGCGATTCACCAACCCATCGACGACGCGAAAGCGATCCGCAAAGCCACCGAAGACGCGGCGACGGAACAACGCCGCGCGATCGACGAGGCGACGAGCGATTAATCGTGCCGATGCGTTCGTCGATACGACGAACGTTGCGGCTGTCGATTCGACGTTCGGCATGGCGATCGCTGCCGAGATCGACACTGAGATCGACACGGCAATCGTCGCCACCGAACGAAAAAAGCGCTCGGCTTTCGCCGAGCGCTTTTTTCTGACAGTACGAACGGGATTCGAACGCGTTCGACGCGCCGATCAGAACCCGCAGAAGCAATACGCCACGGCCTTGATCGGCGTGCTGCCGCGGGTCTGCATCGCGTTCTCCAGCAATTTCAGATCCTGGTGCATCTGCGGCATGTTCTTGGCGACGAACGCCCGCGCCAGCCCGGACTCGCTGAGCATTTCCTTACCCATCGCACTGCCGGCGAGACTGCCGATGAGGCGAGCGATCGGGTTCATTTTCTCTTCGATGTAACGCACGCGGTAATCGCCGGGCTTGCCCAGCTTGGCGCGCTGGGCGGCGTCGAGGACGGCCGCATTCACACCGCCGAACGCATCGATCAAGCCGCGTTCTTTCGCTTGCGCACCGCTCCACACGCGGCCGCGCGCCACCGCATCGATGGCCTCGACCGGCTGCTTGCGCGCTTTCGACACGCGACCGGTGAAGTCGCGATAGCCCTTCTCGATCACGGACTGGATCACGACCTTGAAGTCGTCCGACAGGGCGCGACCCAAGCTGAAGCCGCCCATCGAGGTGGTGGCGACGCCATCGGTATGCACGCCGATCTTCTCCAGCGCGCGCGGGAATGTCGGCACCAGACCGAAGATGCCGATCGAACCGGTGATCGTCGAGGGGTCGGCGAAGATGCGATCGGCGTTCATGCTGATC
>JAGNNB010000164.1 GCA_017990865.1 Lysobacteraceae bacterium | reverse complement strand
CAGAAATATCCGGTGGTCGGCACCGACAATCGCCGTGGCGGACAAATCGGCACCGAACATCTGATTCGCCACGGCCGCCGCCGCATCGCGTTCTTCGGCGATGAACGTCTGCCGGAAATCGCGCACCGCTACGAAGGCTACAAACAAGCGCTGCGCGACGCCGGTCTCAAGCCCGACACCGCGCTGCACGTGCGCAGTCATTTCACCAGCGACGAGGCGTATCGCGCCACGCGCGAATTGATCGAACGCGGCACCGATTTCGACGGCATCATGGCGGCATCGGACGTGATCGCGATCAGCGCGATCCGCGCGATCGTCGAAAGCGGGCGCCGCGTGCCGCAAGACGTATCGGTCGTGGGCTTCGACGATATTCTGCTGGCCGAGCACGCGAACCCGCCGCTAACGACGGTGCGACAGGAACTCGAAAAAGGCGCGAACGCGCTGGTCGACACCGTGATCGCCGCGATCCGCGGCGAAAACCCGGCCTCGACCGTGTTGACGCCGAGTTTGATCGTGCGCGCTTCGGCCTAAGCAGCCGCTGATCGCGCGCTCGAACCCGCGAACGCGAACGCGAACGAGCCCGGCTTTCGCCGGGCTCGTCGTTATGCGCATACCACCGTCTCTTTCGATGCGGCGTCGGTTATCCCGAGATCTCAGGGTTGTGTCCAGACCTGAGATTGCACGCCTTGGTAAATCCAACTACCGCCGCCACGGCCGAGTTCGCCATAGTTCGTAGTGTAGAAGTAATCGCCGTTGCCGGTGTTGTAATAACGATACAGCGGCGCGGTATCGGTCGCCGCTGTCTTAGGTACATATGTCCTGACGCCTTCGTAAATCCAACCTCCACCGCCGCCACCGAGCTCGCCGAAATTCGTGGTGTAGAAATGATCGCCGTTGCCGGTGTTGAAGTAGCGATACAGCGGCACGGTGCCTGCAGCGGCGGTGGCGCGGGTATAGGCCTGCACGCCTTCGTACGTCCAGTTGCCGAAGCCGCCCGCGTTCAATTCGTTCCAGTCCATCGTATAGAAATGATCGCCGTTGCCGGCGTTGTAGTACCGGAAGAATGCGCCGCGTGCGGTCGTGCTCAAGCGCGAGAACACGAACAGATTCGGCGAGCCCGGGCCCGGGTTGCCGACGACGTTCGCGGTCGATTTGCCGACGACCTCCGCGACCACCATCGCGGGGCTGGCGCCGGGGTTCGACTGTAAGTACAGCGCAGCGACGCCGGCGACGTGCGGCGCTGCCATCGACGTGCCGTTCATGATTGCCGCCACGGAGTTGCTGGTGTACCACGCCGAGGTGATGGAACTGCCCGGCGCGAACAGATCGACGCAGGTGCCGTAGTTCGAGAACCACGAGCGGTTGTCGTTTCTGTCGGTAGCACCGACGGTAATCGCGCGGCGCACGTGTGCGGGCGAGTTGCTGCAGGCGTCGGCCGAGTCGTTGCCAGCCGATGTCACCACAGTGACGCCGCGATTGATCAGGTTATCGACTGCCGCATCAACCGATGAGTTGGCGGCGCCGCCCAAGCTCATATTCGCGACCGCAGGCAGTTGCCGATTCGCGGCGACCCAATCGATGCCGGCGATGATCGTCGACCACGGGGAACCATAGTTGTCGCAGCCGAACACTCGCACCGGATGGACGGTCGCCAATTTGGCGACACCCCAAGTGGTGCCGGCGATGGTGCCGGTGACATGCGTGCCATGGCCGTTGCAATCGTTGACGCCTCCACCGATGAAATCGGCGCCGACACCGACGCGGCCGGAGAATTCGTTGTGCGTCTGTTTCAAGCCTGAGTCGATGATATAAGCGTGCACACCCGCGCCGGTGAAGTCGTAGGTATAAGTGCTGTTGAGCGGCCGATAGCGCTGAGCGATGCGATCGATGCCCCAAGTGGGGCCGATTTGCACGAGATTCGGCATCGCGATGCCGTCTTGCTCGACGTAGGCGACGCGAGGATCGGCGAGGAGTTTGGTCAGTGCGGCGTCATCGGCGCGCACCGCGAAGCCGCGTAATGCGTTTTGGTAGCTGCGCAGCAGATCGGCTTTGTGCTCGGTCGAGATGCGGGCCGCGACATCGGCGACGCGCGAGGCTTGCGAGCGTTCGCCGGCGAGGCTGGCCGCGCTGCTTTTCAGGACGACGATGTACTGGCCTTTGATCGCCCGCTGAGTGGTGCGCAATTCGGCGGAAAACACCGGAGCCGCGAGAGTCGCGGCGGCGATAGCGATGCACAGGGCTGCCTTTTTGTGACGCATGGTCGTAACACTCCTTGTAAGGGGGAAGGTTCGCTGCGAACCCGTTACGGAAAGCGCCATCCATACCTCAGAAACGCCATGCGCTGTGGCGTTTCTTAAAGAGACGAATCCGAACCGGCTCCCGCTGCCTGCGTACGCGCGACACCTGCGTGCACGAACAACCGCACCATAGTCAAAGAAAGCTCACCGACACAACCACATCGGACCGGGGCGATGCGTTCGGAAGTCTCATTCGTGCGAATACGCTACCGCCGCTCAGCGCGGCACCGATACTCACTGCATCTGCAGTTTCTGGATTACGGTCGCGACGCGCCTCAGCGGAACGCCCATACGATCGCCGCCGTCAACAGCAGCAGCAGGACCGATTGCGTGCGGTAATTCTTCCACCACGCGATGCCAGCCAGCGCGCGGGTTTCGTCGCGATAGAACGCGGGCGTCCACAGCATCGCCTCCACTTTTTCCGGCGGTGGCGGCGCGGTGGCGAGACTCACGGCGATCAATACGACGACGCTCAAGACGAACAGGATCGGCGCGACCAGCAGGAAATGCAGGCCGAGTCCGGGTTCGGCCAGCACGTTGAGATGGAACAACACCGCGCCGCCAAGCAAGCCGACGACGATCGAGGCGATGGCGCCGGTCGCGTTCGCGCCGCGCCAGAACAAACCGACCAGGAACAAGGCGCAGACCGGCGGCACCGCATAGGCCAACACCGCCTGCAGGTATTGCCACAACGATTCGAAGCGTACGATCTGCGGCGCCCACGCGACCGCCAGCACCATGAATACGATGGTGGTGATGCGCCCGGCGCGCACCAGCGTGGCGTTGCTCGCCTGCGGCATGCGCGGACGCACGAAATCCATGGTCACCAGCGTCGCCGCGGAATTGAAGGTGCTGGCGATCGACGACATGATGGCGGCGAAGAAACCGGCGACGACAATCCCCACCAATCCCGCGGGCAGCAGATCGAAAATCAGCGTCGGATACACCATGTCGGGTTTGTCCAACGTCGGGTACAACAAAATGGCGGCCGTGCCCGGCAGCACCATCACGTACAGCACCGGCAGCTTCAACAAACCCGCGAACAACGCGCCCCAACGGCCGTGATTCTCGTCTTTCGCCGACAGCACGCGCTGCACCATGAATTGATTGGTGCACCAGAAATAGAACCCGAGCAGCGGCACGCCGAGCACCAGACCGAGCCAAGGCACGCCTGGGTCGTCGAGCGGCCGGATCAGCGAGAGTTTGGCCGGATCCACCGCCGCCATCACCGCATCCCAACCGCCGGCTTTGCCGAAGGCGAAAAACGCGATGAACACCGACGCGCCGAGCAGAATCACCGCTTGCACGGTTTCGGTGTAGATCACCGCGCGCAGGCCACCGGCGACGGTGTACACGCCCGCCGACAGCGCCAACACCGCGACGATCTGCCACAGCGGCCATTCCGGCAGGATCAACTTGAGCATGATCGCGCCGCCGTACAGCGTGCCGGCGGTATCGACCACGATATTGAGGAAAATCGTCAGCGCGGAAAAATACGTGCGCGCGCGGCGATCGTAACGGCGTTCGAGATATTCCGGCAGCGTGTACACCTGCGAACGCAGCAAGAACGGCAGGAAAAACACGCAGAAGAAGGCGAGCACCACCGTCGCCATCCACTCGTAGTTGTAGACCGAGATGCCGGTGGCGTAGGCCGCGCCGGCCAAACCGATCAAGGTCGTCGAGGAGATATTCGAGGCCAACAGCGCCAAACCGATCACCGGCCACGTCATCTCGCGCGAGGCGAGGAAATAATCCTCGGCGGAGGCGCGTCGTTTGGAAACGAACAAGCCCAGCGCGATGATGCCGAACGCATAGAGCGCGATCACGACCAGATCCAACGTGCTCAGCGTGGCGTCGAGCGTCTGCATACGCGATCTCCTGGAAAATCGATGGCCGAGGGCGGTCGTTGCCGGCGAGCGGACGGAGGGGATTGTGCCTCGCCCCCGCCTGTCGACCCACCGGCGACCGGCATCATGCACATATGCAAACGTTTGCGCATGCTGCGCCGCAGCATGATCTCTGCGCAGATGTCGCTACGATTCAAGAGGTTTCATCGAATTCGGCACGCGGGCGAAAATTTTCATTCGAATGCTTGCAATCGTTTGCAAATTGATTTATCACTTCGCCACCCCGCCCACGCCCCTAAAACACGATTCCGGAGGAACCGCCATGTCCCGCACGTCCGACCGCCGCCGTCGCGCACCGTCCCGTTTACGTCCGCACGCGCTGGCGTGGGCGGTGTGCCTGTTGTTGGCGCCGCCCGTCGTCGCCTACGCGCAAGACCCCGCATCGCCGCCCGCCGACCCGCAAGCCGCGTCGGACGAAGGCGTGGATCTGGACGCGATCGTCATCACCGCCACCGCCGGCGGCAAATCGAAACTGCGCACCAGCGTGTCGACCAGCAGCTTGGGCATCGATACGCTGGAGCGCTCGGCGCCGCGCTCCACCGCGGAAATTTTCCGCAATATCCCCGGCATACGTTCGGAATCCACCGGCGGCGAAGGCAACGCCAACATCGCCGTGCGCGGTCTGCCGGTCGCGGCCGGCGGCGCGAAATTCCTGCAACTGCAGGAAGACGGCATGCCGGTGATGGAATTCGGCGACATCGCCTTCGGCAACGCCGACATCTTCCTGCGCAACGATTGGTCGATCGAACGCATCGAAGCGGTGCGCGGCGGTTCGGCCTCCACGTTCGCCAGCAATTCGCCGGGCGGCGTGATCAACTTCATCAGCAATACCGGCGACACGCAAAGCGGCGCGATCGGCCTGACGGCGGGCCTCGATTACGACAGTTTCCGCACCGACTTCCGTTACGGCATGCCGTTCGGCGACGGTTGGCGCTTCCATGTCGCGGGCTTCTACCGCAGCGGCGATGGCGTGCGCGACGCCGGCTACACCGCCGAACAAGGCGGTCAGTTGAAAGCGAATCTAACCAAGGACTTCGAGAACGGCTATCTGCGTTTCCATCTCAAGCGCTTGGACGATCGCGCGATCGGTTACCTGCCCGTGCCCACGCGCGCCACCGGCAGCAACGGCAGCCCGAATCTCGGCCCGATCGCCGGCTTCGACCCCGCCAGAGACACGCTGCAAAGCCGCTATTTCCAGACCGACATCGGCCTCGACGGCGACAATCGCCGCCGCAGCACCGACATCACGGATGGCATGCATCCGGATTCCACCGCATTCGGCTTCGAAGGCGAATTCCGCTTCGGCGACGGTTGGCGCATCAACGAGAAATTCCGTTACGCCGACAACGAAGGCCGCTTCGTCGGCCAATTCCCGGCGGAAGTCGCCAGCGCGGCCAGCATCGCCAGCAGCATCGGCGGCGCGGGCGCGACGCTGCGCTACGCGAACGGCCCGAACGCGGGCCAAGCCTTCACCGGCACCGCGGTGCGCACGCATCTGTTCAACACCGAGATCAACGATTTCGGTCACTACGCCAACGACCTGAAAGCCACCAAGTCGTTCGCGCTCGGCGGCGATGCGGAGAAGCTCGATGTGAGCTTCGGCTGGTACCGTTCGCGCCAGAATATCGATATGGATTGGCTGTGGAATTCGTACGTGCAGGAACTGCGCGGCGACGGCAAATCGGCACTGCTGAACGTGTTCGATTCGGCGAACGCGAATCTCTCGCGCAACGGTTTGTACGCCTACGGCGTGCCGTTCTGGGGCAATTGCTGCACGCGTAGCTACAACACGCAGTACAACATCGACGCGCCGTATCTGTCGTTGTCGCTGTCGTACGGCAACTGGGATATCGACGCGAGCGTGCGTCGCGACTCCGGCGATGCCGATGGCAATTACGCCGGCAGCGTGCAGGTAGCGAACGTGGACGTGGACGGCGACGGCAACATCACCGGGCCGGAGCTGAGCGTCTCGCAGATCAACAACGCAGCCAATTCGCCGGTGAATTACGACTGGGGCTACACCTCCTACTCGGTGGGCGCGAACTATCTGGTGAACGACGACCTCGGCGTGTTCGCGCGGATCAGCCGCGGCGGCCGCGCGAACGCCGATCGCCTGTTGTTCGGCCTGGTGCAAGCGGACGGTTCGGTGCGCGCGCAGGATGCGGTGGATCTGGTCGATCAGTTCGAAGCCGGTTTGAAATGGCGTCGCGAGAATTTCAGCCTGTTCGCCACCGCGTTCTTCGCCGACACCGAGGAACAAAACTTCGAACTGACCAGCCAACGCTTCTTCGACCGCGTGTACAAGGCGCGCGGCATCGAGTTGGAAGCCTCCTGGCGCTACGAAGGCGTCTTCCTCAACGGCGGCCTGACCTGGACCGACGCGGAAATCAGCAAAGACGACATCAGCCCCGCGAACGAAGGCAATACGCCGCGCCGCCAAGCCGATCTGCTGTATCAATTGACCGGCGGTTATCAAGCCGGGAATTGGACCATCGGCGCGAATCTGATCGGCACCACCGATGCCTACGCGCAGGACAATAACGAATTGGTGATGCCCGGCTACACCCAGGTCAATTTGTTCGGCGACTACCGTTTCGCCGAGAACTGGGTGGTCGGCTTGAACGTCAACAACCTGTTCGACGCATTCGGGATCACCGAATCGGAGGAAGGCAGCATCGTCGCCAATACGCAGA
>JAGNNB010000163.1 GCA_017990865.1 Lysobacteraceae bacterium | reverse complement strand
GCCTTGCCCAAGTCCTTGGCGCCGCTGGTCAGGCGTTTGGTGCCGAACACCAAGAGCACGATCACCAGGACGATGATCCAATGCCAGATGCTGAAACTGCCCATGGGTGCGCTCGCAGTGAGGGGTTGCTCAGGATAACGCACCACCGCGACGCAGGTTGAGTGCGGTGTCGCGGCAGGGCGTTTTCGTCGGGAGCGAGGCCGGACATGCGCCGGACTCGCGGCTTGAAAACGACCGGGAAGATCGTTGTAACGATCGGTCAGGGCAGCGGTTCGGCCTTGGCCGGCGTGTCGACGGTCTCGAACGGTTGCGGCTGCGCCGGCTGGGCATCGCCCGTGGGCGCCGTCGCAGCGGGCATGGCATCGGCGGGCGCGACTGGCATGATCGGAGACGCGGCGGTCGGGGACGGGTCGTCGGCGCGGCGCTGGCCGGCGCCGGTGCTGGCCTGCACCAGCATGTCGCGGAACTTCGCCACCGCAGCGGACGCGCCCTGCGGCGCACGGTCCTCGAAGATCATCCGCGGCGTGGTGTCGCGGCCGTACACCGCTTCATTGGACTTGTCGTCGATCGACAGCACTGCGCCATCCAGCGCGACGCCGGCGAACAAGCCGCGGGCGCGCGACCACGACCAGATTTCGGCCTTCATCCGCCCGTCGGTGGCGGCGGCGGCGTTGCGGCCCATCGGCCCGGCGGCGACGCCGGCATCGGCGCCCAGGGTGAATTTGCCGTTGACGATCGAATCCAGGCCGCGCTCGCTGCGGAACACCAGCACCACGTCCGCCGACTGCACGCCGACCTGCAGGCCGATGCTGCCGCCGGTGAGGGTGACGAAACTGGGGTTCGACCAGTCGCCGTCGGCGGTACGCACCGCCAACAGGCCGCGACCGCGGCGGCCGCCCAGCAGCAAGCTGGCTTTGACCGTGTCGGGCACGATCACGATGGCCTTGGCCTCGTCGAGCAATTTGTCGGGGATCGCCGATTCGGGGATCGCCTGGATTTCCGACAGCACGCGCGCGGCGTTGTCGGCCTGAGTGTCTTCGCGCTCGCCGGCGAAGGCGAGCGGCGCCGCCAGCGCCGCCGACACGAACAGGGCGGCGGCGAGCGGACGAAGGCGGTGGGAACGTGGGGACATCGAACGGACTCCGTCGGGGGAAGCCCCCGCAGCCTAGCGGGGGCAGGATGAATCGCAGCGGCACGGTGCGACGAGGCGCATCGCGAGCGACGAGAACGAGCGCTGATCATGAGCATCGATCGCGATGCCCGCGCGCGAACCGGCATTTTAGTGTCCGACCGCCGCTCTCGTCTCAAGGTTCCGGCGCGACACCGACGGGACTGTGCGCCTCGCCGCTGACGGGATCGCGCGCGGCTGTCATCCTATGCGGCTATGACCATGCCGACCAAGCACGACACCGCCCTGTTGCTGGTGAACCTGGGCACGCCCGATGCGCCCACCCCCAACGCCGTACGTCGCTATCTTTCGGAATTCCTCCACGACCACCGCGTGGTGCCGCTGACGCGCTGGCTGTGGTGCCCGCTGTTGCACTTCATCATCCTGCCGATCCGCGGCCCGAAAGTGGCGAAGAAATACGCCGAGGTCTGGATGGACGGCGGCTCGCCGCTGGCGGTGCATACGCGCGACCTGGCCGCCGCGATGCAGCCGCTGTTGCCGAACATGCGGGTGGCGTGGGCGATGCGTTACGGCAATCCGTCGATGGCCGATGTTGTCGCCAAACTTCGCGCCGACGGCGCGCGCCGCATCGCGGTGTTGCCGCTGTATCCGCAATATTCGACCACCACCACCGCATCGGTCGTGGACAAAATCGAAGCACTCGACGACGAAGTGCATGAGGGCGCGCTCGCGTTCTCGACCATCGAGGAGTACCACATCGACTCAGGTTGGGTCGCCGCCGTCGCCGATTCGATCCGCGCGCATTGGGCCGAACATGGCCGCGCCGAGCGTTTGATGTTTTCCTTCCACGGCATTCCGCAGCGCTTGGTGGATGCGGGCGATCCCTACGCCGCGCAGTCGCGCGCCAGCGTGGACGCCATCGTCGCCGCATTGGGCATCTCGCCGGACGAGGCGATGCTGACCTTCCAATCGCGTTTCGGCCGCGAACCGTGGCTGCAGCCGTACACCGACAAAGTGCTGGAAGATCTCGGTGCGAAGGGCGTGAAGACGTTGGACGTGGTCTGCCCGGGGTTCGCGGTGGATTGTCTGGAAACGCTGGAGGAAATTTCGATCCAGAATGCCGAACTGTTCCGCGCGCACGGCGGCGAAGCGCTGCGTTACATCCCCTGCCTCAACAGCTCGCCCGCGCATGCGCAGGCGCTTGCGGCCTTGGCGATGCGGCATCTGGGCGAACACGAAGGCGACAACGCGCATGGGTGAGATCGGGATGGACGAGGCGAGCCTTCGTGAGACAAGCCTTCGCGAGATTGGCATCGACACCCCGCGCGGGCGTTTCGCCGCATTGACCAACGGCGTACCCGTCGGCGACGACGGCGCGCCCGATGCGCGCCCGCCGCTGCTCGCGCTGCACGGTTGGCTCGACAACGCCGCGAGTTTTCTGCCGATAGCGCCGCTGTTGGCGCACTACCATCTGGTCGCGATGGACATGCCCGGTCATGGCGGCAGTTTCCATTACCCGGAGATGGCGGAGTACACGCCGTTCAGCGCAATGCTCGACATCGCCGCCGCGGCCGACGCGCTGGGCTGGTCGCGTTTCGCCTTGCTCGGGCATTCGATGGGCGGCGCGTTGTCGACGCTGTTCGCCGCCGCCGCGCCGGAACGCGTGGAATCCATGCATCTGATCGAAGCCTTGGGTCCATTGGCGGCGCCGGAAGTCGGCAGCGGCGAACGCCTGCGCGATGCCTTGAGCAAACGCCGCGCGCTGGACGCCGGCCGCAAACGCGTATTTTCGTCGGTCGATATCGCGGTGCAGGCGCGCATGCAAGGCAATATCACCACGCTCGACGAAGCCTCTGCGACGGCGATCGTGCGCCGCGGCGTACGCCCGGTGGACGGCGGTTTCGTGTGGAGCAGCGACGCGCGACTCACCCTGCCCACCGCCGTGCGCATGACCGACGGCCAAATCCACGATTGCCTGCGTGCCATCCAATGCCCCGTGCGCATCGTCATGGCCGACCCGCATCCGCCCTACATTCCGCCCTCGATGATCGAAACCCGCACCGCCTGCGTGCGCGACATCGGCATCCGCGTGATCCCCGGCAGCCATCATCTGCATATGACCGATCCCCGCGAGGTCGTCGAAGCGCTCGGCCTCTAGGGGCTGCGCTGTAGGAGCGCCGGTAGGCGCGACCGCTTTTCGAGCCAGAGTGATTCGCCGATCCTGTCGCGCCTGCCGGCGCTCCTACAGAGAAATCGGCTCAACCCATGTGGGAGCGCCGGAAGGCGCGAACGCTCTTTGAGGAGCCGCAGCGTTTCGCCGACGCTATCGCGCCTTCCGGCGCTCCCACAAAGCGATCGACTCAACCCACCAACGCCTGCAGCGTCGCCTTCAGCGCGCGGCCCTCTTCGCGAAAATACTCACGATGCCGTTTCCAATCCGGGCAGCGCGCTTCCACTTCGCGCCAGAACCGCGGCGAATGATCGTGATGGATCAGATGGCACAGCTCGTGCACCAGCACATACTCGAACGCCGCGGGCGCGCCCAACACCAGCGACAGATCCAGCGCCACCGTGCCGTCGGGCGACAGCGAACCCCATTGCGAGCTCATCCGCTTGAACTGCACGCGGCGCGGCGCGCGCGGCAGGTCGGAGAGATAGCGCGGCAACCAGCGGCCGACATCGGCGCGCGCCTGCGCTTCGTAGAAATCGCGCAGCGCGCGCCGCCACGCCGCATCCGAACGCTTCTCGGGCAGCGCGCAATGCACACCGTCGTCGTCGACCCGCAAACGCACGAAGCGGCCGCCCCCCCAATGCAGCGGCAGGGCTTCGCCGCGCAACGGCAGGGTTTCGGCGAGCCCCGGTTCCAGCGCGGCGCCGTCGGCGACCGTCAAGCGATCCAATTGCGACGACAGCCACTCGCGATGTTCGGCGAGAAAACGATCTCCCGCGATCAGACTGGCGCGCAACGGCAGCGTCAACCGCGCGCCGCGTTCGCTCACCGAAAGTTTGATCCGCTTCGCGCGCGCATCGCGGACCCGCAACACCTCGACGCTGCGACCGTCGTCCAGCGCGACCGCGATGCGCTCGCGCGTTTGCACGGGCGCCGCGGCGACGGCGTTGGGGCGTTGGAAGAAGCGAAGCGACATGCGACGAATTATCGCGGGATGGACGCAAGACGCAAGCGCGATCGGACATAACGGCAACGTCGTCGCGGCTGACGCCGCTCCCACAACGAACGCCATCATGTGGGAGCGGCGTCAGCCGCGACGGATGTTCGATTTCGCGAAAGGCATCGCGCCTGCCGGCGCTCCCACAACAGCATCTCTTGTGTAGGAGCGTCGGCAGACGCGATAGCTTCAACAACCGATTTGCAGGAATGCCGAGTTTCGAAAGCCGAAGGCGGGTCGAAGCGCGCCCGATCTGCCGCATTGTGGGAGCGGCGTCAGCCGCGACCGATGTTCGATTCCGAAAAGCATCGCGCCTGCCGGCGCTCCCACAACAGCATCTCTTCTGCAGGAGCGCCGGCAGACTCGATAGCATCAACAACCGATTTGCAGGAATGCCGAGTTTCGACACAGCCGAAGGCGGGTCGAAGCGCACCCCAGCCGCCGAATTGTGGGAGCGGCGTCAGCCGCGACGCTTTTCGCGGAATCGAACACGCACCGCAGCGCACGCCGTTCCGATAAGGCACCTGCTGTTGTAGGAGCGCCGGCAGGCGCGACGCTTTTCGCAGAATCGAAAACGTACCGCAACGCACGCCGTTCCGATAAGGCACCTGCTGTTGTAGGAGCGCCGGCAGGCGCGATGCTTTTCTCGGAATCGAACAAGCGTCGCGCCGTCCGCGCCTCACTCCGCCTTCGACAACTTCAACGCCGGTTCCAGAGTCAAAAAGAGCCGCCGCACTTCCGCGCTGAACAAGGCGAAGCGCGCGTCCAACTCCGCGCGCAGGTCGTCGCGCTCGGTGGATTCGAGTTGATCCACCGCGCCGTCGAGGAATTTCAGCTTGCGGATCGTCAAATCCTCGCCCAACACGAAGCTGACGTGATCGTCCAACATCAGCGCCAAGCGCGTGACTTGTTTGCCCGATTCCAGATGCTTGCCGATCTCGTCGCTCTGCAGTTCCTGACGCTGGCATTTCACGATGGCGCCTTGATCGGTCGGGTCGCGCAGCTCGCATTCGTCGCCCAGCGACAGCCCGTCAGGCAGCGCATCGCCCGCGATCCAACCGGTCAGCACCGAACGCGGCGCCACTTCGGCGTTCAGCGGCAACGCGGGAAAACTGCCCAGCGCATGACGCACGTCGGAGACCACCGCCTCGGCGCTTTTGCGCGAAGAGGTGTCCACCGCGATGAAACCGTGTTCGCAATCGATCATCGCGTCGGTGCGGCTCGGCCGCACGAACGCGCGCGGCAGCAATTCGTGCACCAAATCCTCTTTCAGCCGCTTGCGCGCGCGACCGCCGAGTTTGCGGCCTTCCTTTTCTTCGATTTCGAGGAGCTTTTTCTGCAGCAGATCGTTGACCACGGCGCTGGGCAGCAGTTTGTCCTCGCTGCCGGCAGCCAGCCAAATCGCGTCGCCGATGCGGTGCGACAACGCTTCGCCTTCGCCGCGCCCGAACGGGGAGACGAAGCCGCGCGAGGACAATTCCAAAGCGCCGACGGGTTTGAGCGCGCATTCGACGAGCCCGGCGTCCAGATCGTCGAATTTCAAAGAAGCGGGGAAACGGAAGAACGTGAGGTTTCTGAAGAACATCTGGGGTCCAAAGTGAAAGAAATGTCATCCCGAAGCCGAAGGCTGAGGGACCTGTTGTTCGGTAATGAGTCGCGCGGCGATAAGCGGGTTCCTCGCTGCGCTCGGAATGACAACATCAGGGTATTGCAGTCTCGTCGTGCGCAGCCGACGCATCGCCCCCCAACCACGCATGCGCATCCGGCATCGTCGCATCGCCGCGTTTGCCCAGCGACAGGAAATCGAACAGTTTCGGGTCGCTCAATTGCGACGGACGGATATCGCCCAGCGCGCGCGCGATCTGCTCGATGCGCCCGGGCGTTTCGCGTTCCCACGCATCCAGCATCTTCTTGGTCTGCTTGCGCTGCAGATTCTCCTGCGAGCCGCACAGGTTGCACGGGATGATCGGGAACTTGCGCACTTCGGCGTAGGCGGCGATATCGTCCTCGCGCACGTAGGCCAGCGGGCGGATCACCACATGCTTGCCGTCGTCGCTCAGCAGCTTCGGCGGCATGCCGCTGATCTTCGAGTGGAAGAACAAGTTCATGAAGAACGTGGCCACCAGGTCGTCGCGATGATGCCCCAGCGCGATCTTGGTGAAGCCTTCCTTCTCGGCATGGGTGTACAGCGCGCCGCGCCGCAGCCGCGAGCACAGCGAGCACATCGTCTTGCCCTCGGGCACCACCCGCGCCACCACGGAGTAGGTGTCCTGTTCGATGATTTTGTAGTCCACGCCGATCGAAGCCAGATACTCCGGCAGCACGTGCTCGGGGAACCCCGGCTGCTTCTGGTCCAGATTCACCGCAGTGATCGAAAACCGCACCGGCGCCTTTTTCTGCAATTGCAGCAGGATGTCCAACAGCGTGTAGCTGTCCTTGCCGCCGGACAGGCAGACCATCACCTTGTCGCCGTCCTCGATCATGCCGAAATCGGCGATCGCGCGGCCCACCTGATGGCGCAGGCGCTTGGCCAGCTTCTGGGCTTCGTGCGCGGCGCGGCGCGAGGCCGGCGGCGCGGGTTCGGACAGGGGCAGGGCGGTGCTCATAAGCCGAGCATTTTAGCC
>JAGNNB010000162.1 GCA_017990865.1 Lysobacteraceae bacterium | reverse complement strand
ATCAGCGATACTCAAACGATCGATCGCCTCGCCCGCGCCTCGCTCGGCCAAGGCTCGGACGGGGCGAAGACGGTCGCGGCCAAGTTCGGCGATCTGAATCAGGATCTGGTCTATACCCCGATCCTGCCTTGCCGCATTCTCGATACCCGCAGCACTGCGGCCGGCGCCATCGCCGCCAACTCCCTCCGCAGCTTCGACGCGGTCAATGCCAGCAGCTTCGCCGGCCAGGGCGGCAGCGCGACCAACTGCGGCACGTTGGGCGTGAGCGCCACTGCGGTTGCGATCAGCTTGATCGCGGTGACGCCGAGCACGGCCGGTTATGCCACTGCGTATCCCTTCGGCACCCCACAGCCGGGGACCGCCAGCATGAACTACGCCGGCGGCGACATCGTCAACAATGCGCTGATCGTGCAGATTCCCAATCCGTTGGCCGCCTCCGACTTCACCATCTACACCTTCGCCCAGGCGCATTACGTGGCGGATATCGTCGGTTATTTCGCGCCGCCGCTCGCCACCGGGCTGCAGTGCGTCAACACCACGAACACCGTCGTCAGCGTCCCCGTGGGCGGGGCCGCCGTGACCGCCACAGCACCCGCTTGCCCGACGGGCTACACCCAGACGGCGACCAACTGCGAGACGTCGAACGACGACGTCGGAATCGTGTACATGACGAACGGCAACTGTCGTGCGCGCAGCGCCGCCTTCACGACCCAGGACGTCCGCGCATCGCGAACCTGTTGTCGCGTGCCCGGTCGCTGATCTATCCAACCGCTGCCGACAACGGAAAGAGCCGGGGAAACCCGGCTCTTTTCATTCGGCGCGAGCGACGAGCCTTGGCGAAGAGCCGGTGGCACGGCCGATATTGTGGGAGTGTCGGACCGAAAGGTCACTCCGACGCGATAGATTCGTGCTATCTCTATCGGTACAAAGCCGGCTGAATCCTGGGGGGATTGCCATGAAACGCTCGTTCACTGTAATCAGTCTCGTTGCGATGCTGATGGTTTCCAGTGTCCTTCCGCTCGCGGCCGTGGCCGCCGGCCCGTTGACGCCCGTCGAGCGCGGAGCGATGGCGCGGGCTTATGTGCTGAAGTGGGGCGACTACGTACAGATGGTGTACAAAGTGCCTGTCGGCGTGTGGGCCAAGCGGATGGTGCCGACGTTCGTGCATGCGGATGCGGACAACTTCCGCAATGCGCTCAAGCGCACCACGTATGAAGGCGCGTCGGCGGAGCTGAGCGGCGTGGGCAGGAAACTGACGGATCATCAAGTCATCGACACGATGGCGCGCTCCAAATTGGTGCCGTCGGTGACGCAACCCGCTCTGATCGCGCAAAAGTTGGGCGCGGCGGCCTCGGATCTGGTGTACACGCCGGTGACACCATGTCGGATTCTGGATACGCGTACCGCGGGTGGTGTGATTACTGGCGGTGCCAGTCGCGACTTCAATGCGGTGGTGGGTTCGGGTGGTAACTTCAGCAGCCAAGGCGGCAGCGCTACCGACTGCGGTGTGGTGGGGGCGGGACAGGCGGCAGTGGTGATCAATCTGACGGCGGTGACGCCGACCGGCGCTGGCTATGCGACCGCGTATCCGTTCGGGACGACGCGGCCGTTGGCCTCGAGCGTGAATTACGCCGCGGGCGATATCGTCAACAACTCGATCGTGGTGATGCTGCCGACGCCGCTGACCACCAAGGACTTTACCGTCTATACGTACGCCACCGCCGATTACGTCGCGGATATCGTCGGTTACTACGCACCGCCGCAGGCGACGGCTTTCGAGTGCGTCAATACGGCGACAGTGACCGGACAAGTGTCGAATAACGGAGGCGTTGCATCGGTTACCATACCCGACTGTCCTACCGGCTACGCTAGGACCACGGTTTATTGCTCGAGCGGAAGCGCGAACACTGTGGTGTTGAAGGCAATATCGCCCACCGCCTGTACGGTGAAAAACACGTTGAATAACGTCTCAGGTACCGCTGCGTTCAGCGGGTACGGGTACTGCTGCCGCGTACCGGGGCGTTGATCGGTCGCGAGCGATTGTTCGTGATCGAAAACGAAAGAGCCGGGGCGACCTGGCTCTTTCGTTTGACGCGATCGGAATGTCCAATGCGCTTACAACGCCGCCTGCAGCTCCGGCAGGATTTTGAACAGATCGCCAACGAGACCGATGTCGGCGATCTCGAAGATCGGCGCGTCGCCGTCTTTGTTGATGGCCACGATCGTACCCGCGTCCTTGATGCCGGTGAGGTGTTGGATCGCGCCGCTGATACCGATCGCGATGTACAACTCGGGCGCGATGATTTTGCCGGTCTGGCCGACCTGCATTTCGTTCGGCACATAACCCGCGTCCACCGCCGCGCGCGAGGCGCCAACACCGGCGCCGAGCTTATCGGCGAGGTCGTAGATGATCTTGAAGTTTTCGGCCGAACCGACGCCGCGGCCGCCGGAGACCACTTTCGCGGCGCTCTGCAGGTCCGGGCGGTCCGATTTGCCGGCGGCGAGGCCGACGAACCGGGTGTGCGCGGGCAAGGCGACATCGACCGAGACCGCTTCGATGGCGGCGCTACCGCCGCGCGCCGCTTCCGGCCACGAGGCCGTGCGCACGGTGGCGACGACGGTCTGGTCGGCCGGCGCTTCGACGGTGACGATGGCGTTGCCGGCGTAGATCGGGCGCTTGAAGACATGCGCGCCTTCGACCGCCATCACGTCGGACACCTGCGACACGCCCAACAACGCGGCGACGCAGGGCATGAGGTCTTTGCCGAAGGTGGTGCTCGGCCCGAAGACGTGGCTGTAGCCGGCGGCGACGTTGGCGACTTGCGGCGCCAGCACTTGGGCGATGGCGTTCGCGTTCGCGGCATTGGCGACGGTCAGCACTTTCGCGACACCGGCGATTTGCGCGGCTTCGGCGGCGATGCCGGCCGGATCGGCGGCGAGCACGACGATGTCGATCGCGTCCGCGTTCAGCGCTTTCGCGGCCGCGACGCAGCGCGCGGTGGCGCCGTTGAGTTTGCCGTCGAGATGTTCGGCGACGATGAGAACCTTGGACATGTGGATGTTCCTCGTAGGGCGGGCTCAAGCCCGCCATGGCGGAGTTCGGTGTGCGTCGAAGCGGATCAAGTGCGATCGTTGCGATGGCGGGCCGGGGCCCGCCCTACGCAGGCATCACAGCAACCCTTTCGCCTTCAGCGCCGCGACCAGTTCGGCCGCGTCTTTGACCATCACGCCTTTGCTGCGCTTGGCCGGCGGCGCGTAGTGGGTGGTCTTCAGCGTATCGCCCGATTCCACGCCCAGATCCGCGAACTGCAGCGTCTCCAGCGGCTTGCTCTTGGCCTTCATGATGTCCGGCAGCTTGATGAAGCGCGGCTCGTTCAAGCGCAGGTCGGTGGTGACCACGGCGGGCAGATCGACTTCGAGGGTCTCGAGGCCGGCGTCCACTTCGCGCACCACAATGGCCTTGCCGTCGGCAATGTCGAGCTTGCCGGCGAACGTCGCCTGCGGGCGGCCCCACAGCGTCGCCAGCATTTGACCGGTCTGGTTGGCGTCGTCGTCGATGGCTTGCTTGCCCAGCAGCACCAGGTCGGGCTGTTCTTTTTCGATCAACTTCAGCAATGCGCGCGCGGCGGTGAGCGGTTGAATCGCTTGGTCGCAGACGACGTGGATCGCGCGATTGGCGCCCATCGCCAGGCCGTTGCGCAAATGCGCCTGGGCGTCGGCCGGTGCGATGGTGGCGACCACCACTTCGGTGGCGATGCCCTTGTCGCGCAGACGCAGGGCTTCTTCCAGCGCGATGTCGTCGAACGGGTTGGGCGAAAGTTTCACGCCGTCGGTGACGACGCCGGAACCGTCGGGTTTGACCTGAATGCGGACGTTGTAGTCCACCACGCGCTTGTAGCCGACGAGAATCTTCATCGATCGGGGATTCCTTGGTGAAGGGGCCGCGAGAGGCGCGAGAAACGCCGCCGTCCCGTTGTTCCCGTGGGGTCGGCCGGTGTCGTCGGCCGAAACGGGAATTTTAGCCTACCGCCGCCGGGTGGAGCGCTTGCTCCAAGCGGGCGTGGCGATGCGCGATGGCATTCGGGGTGCAGGGCTAGGTCGCGGATACCGCCAGCCGCTGCGCCAGCGCTTCGGCGAACCGGTCGGCGGCTCCGGCGGTGGTGGCGAAAAAGAGCGAGGGCTCGGTGAGTTCGAGTTCGAGCAACAAAGGGTGGCCGTCGGCATCGCGAATCAGGTCGACGCGGGCGTAAGGCAATGGCATGTCGCCGAACCGGGCGCGGACGGCGGCCATGACCGCTTCGCCCAGCTTGCGCTCGTCCTGCGAGGGCTCGCGGGCGGTGATGGCCTCGGGCGCGAACAAGGCGTCGGTCGCGGCATCGTTGGGCCGCAGCAGCGGACCTTTGCGGATGGCATGGCTGTATTCGCCGTCGAAGTAGAGCAGGGCGGTTTCGCCCAGCGCATCGACCGAAGCCAGATACGGCTGCAGCATCACGCTGCGTCCGGCATCCAACAAGCGACCGACGTGGTTCGCCGCGGCGAACTCCTGCGCGGCGGCGTAACGCTGGGTGTCCCGGGAGCCGGCGCTCACCGCCGGCTTGACCACGAATTCCATCGCCTGCGGGAATTCGTCCAGAAATGCGCGCAGCGCCGGCAACGGATAAGCATCGGGTTCGACGAACTGCGTGGGCACGGTCGGGATGCCGGCGGCGTCCAGATCGGCCAAATAGTGCTTGTCGGTGTTCCAGCGCACGATCTCGAGCGGATTGAGCAATCGGCTCTCGGTGGCGACCCGCTCGCACCATGCGATAAAGCGGGGCAGATGGTCGGTGTAATCCCAAGGCGAACGCAGCAGCACGAGGTCGTAGCGGCGCCAACTCACGGTTGCGTCGTCCCAGGCCCGGACCTCCGCCGTCAGGCCGGCACGCGCACAGGCGTCGAGCAACAGCGGCATGTCGTCGTCGCGATGCAGGGCGGCGATAGCGGTGACCAGGGCGATGCGGGGCATACGGGGCCGGGGCGTGCGGTGGATTGCGCCAGTCTAGAGCCTGCCGCGGCCTACGCGCGCGCCTCGCCGGGAATTCGTCGGCCGGGGTGGCCGAGCTCGGCATCCGTGCGCCGGACGATGGGCGGTCGGATCGTGGTTTCGCCGCGGCCCTATGCCCCAAAGTACGGTGTGCCGCGGTCATGGACGGCCGTTACACTGCGCGGCTCGACGGACAGGTCTTCCAGGAGTCTCCGCATGCAACCCACGGTGTCGGCATGAGCAACCAAAAAATCTTTCCGAGCGCGGCCGAGGCCCTGCGCGGTCTCGTCGCCGACGGCCAGACCCTCGCGGTCGGCGGGTTCGGCCTGTGCGGCATCCCCGAAGCCCTGATCGCCGCGCTGCGCGATTCCGGCGTCACCGGGCTGACCGCGATCTCCAACAACGCCGGGGTCGACGGGTTCGGCCTGGGCATGCTGCTGACCACGCGGCAGATCAAGAAGATGATTTCGTCGTATGTCGGCGAGAACAAGGAATTCGAGCGGCAATTCCTGTCCGGTGAACTCGAACTCGAATTCAACCCGCAAGGCACTCTGGCCGAGCGTTTGCGCGCCGGCGGCGCCGGCATTCCGGCGTTCTTCACCCGTACCGGCTACGGCACGGTGGTGGCGGACGGCAAGGAAACCCGCGAGTTCGACGGCCATTGGTACGTGATGGAAACCGCGCTGAAGGCCGACGTGTCCTTGGTGAAGGCGTGGAAAGCCGACAAGGCCGGCAACTTGGTGTTCCGCAAAACCGCGCGCAATTTCAACCCGGCCTGCGCGATGGCCGGCAAGGTCTGCGTGGCCGAGGTGGAGGAACTGGTCGAGATCGGCGCGATCGATCCGGATCACGTGCATCTGCCCGGCATCTACGTCGACCGCATCGTGGTCAACGCCACCCCCGAGAAACGCATCGAACAGCGCACCGTGCGCCAGGGAGACAAGTGATGGCCTGGACCCGCGATCAGATGGCGCAGCGCGCCGCGCAGGAATTGTCCGACGGCGCCTACGTGAACCTCGGCATCGGTTTGCCGACCCTCGTCGCCAACTTCATCCCCGACGGCATGGACGTGTGGCTGCAGAGCGAGAACGGTTTGCTCGGCATCGGCCCGTTCCCGACCGAAGACGAGGTCGACGCCGATCTCATCAACGCCGGCAAACAGACCGTCACCTCGCGCCCCGGGGCCAGTTATTTCGGCAGCCACGATTCGTTCGCGATGATCCGCGGCGGCCATATCGACCTCGCCATCCTCGGCGCGATGCAGGTGACCCACACCGGCGATCTCGCCAACTGGATGGTGCCCGGCAAGATGGTCAAGGGCATGGGCGGCGCGATGGATCTGGTGGCCGGCGTCAAGCGCGTGGTGGTGCTGATGGAGCACACCGCGAAGAACGGCGAGCACAAAATCCTGCCCGAATGCACCCTGCCGTTGACCGGCGTGGGCGTGGTGAACCGCATCATCACCGAACTGGCCGTCTTCGACGTCACCGCCGACGGACTGAAGCTGGTGGAAGCCGCCCCGGACGTCGGCATCGACGAACTACGCGAAAAAACCGGCGTCCCGTTCGCGGCCTGAGGGCATCGTCACCCCGTGCGCTTCTCTCCTCTCCCCGCGATGCGGGGAGAAGAAGAGCCGTGCTCGCAACGCTTTCCCCTCTCCCCGCATTGCGGGGAGAGGATGCCCGGAGGGCAGGTGAGGGGCCGCTTTTCGCGGGATACGGAACTGTTATCGATTCCGTCATCAACTGATGCCCCTTATCCGGCGCTGCGCGCCACCTTCTCCCCGCGGTGCGGGGAGAAGAAGAACCATGAGCGCAACGCTTTCCCCCTCTCCCCGCCGCGCGGGGAGAGGATGCCCGGAGGGCAGGTGAGGGGTCGCTTTTCGCGGGATACGGAACTGGGATCG
>JAGNNB010000161.1 GCA_017990865.1 Lysobacteraceae bacterium | reverse complement strand
GCTACAGCGCGTCCATCGGCTACGGCGCATCCATCGGCTACGGCGCATCCATCGGCGGCCGCGCGTCCATCGGCTACAGCGCGTCCATCGGCGACCGCGCGTCCATCGGCTACAGCGCGTCCATCGGCGACGGCGCATCCATCGGCGGCCGCGCATCCATCGGCGGCCGCGCATCCATCGGCGACGGCGCATCCATCGGCGACGGCGCATCCATCGGCGGCCGCGCATCCATCGGCGGCCGCGCATCCATCGGCGACGGCGCATCCATCGGCGACGGCGCATCCATCGGCAGCCGCGCCGAATACTCGGACGGAGATTGGATGTTTGTCGCCGGCCCGCAGGGCTGTCGCCGCGCGTGGACGACCGCCATCTATTCGCCGGCAAACGATGCCCTGCGCTGGTGGGTCGGCTGCCAGAACGGGATCACGACCGATCAACTGCGCAGCCGCGTCGATCGCGAGCATGGGGCGTCGGCGCACGGCGACGACTATCGCGCGTTGATTGATTTTGTTGTGTCGCACCCCGGCCTCAAGCGGGCGATGGCGCAAGCCGCCGCCAAGGCGGCCTGACATGACCATCCGCGACCTCATCCGCGAAACCCTTCGCAGGTGGGATGCGTGGCGCGCCGCCCGACACGCGAAGCGCATCGCCACCCCTGGGCACGCGACGGCGCAATCATGAGCGCGCCCCGCCTCCGCATGACGTGCCCCCGCTGCAATAGCGCGGCCGTCATCAAGCGCAGCCCGGCTGAGACGTGGAGCGTCCGATTCCAGGAATGGACGGCCTCCGGCGCCGGCGCTGATGACGATTTTTACTGCGACAAGTGCGGCGAGAACTTCGACGAGCCGCGCCAGGTCGAGTTGGCCGAAGAGAGGGAAGCCGCGTGATGAGCACTTTCGCGAGCATCGGAATGCGCCATTCCAAAGACACGCCCGCGCGCGCATTCGGCGCGAGCTATTCGCATCCCGCGATCCGCATTGCGTGCGGCGATACCGAGGTCGTCATCCAGCGGCCGGGCATGACGCAGGCGCAAGCTGATCGCGCCGCACAGGCGATCAACGATGCGCTCACCGTCGCCGCACTCCCTACCATCGCCATCGCGGCGGAGTGACCGTTATGACCCCTACCCCCAACGCATTCGCGCTCAAGGCGCATATTTCCAGCCTTCGCGCGGCCTTCCCGGAATTGGACGATGACGCCACGCTCTTGATGGATACGCTTGAGGGCGAGACGGAAATTCTTCCGGCACTCGCGCGGCTTGTCGAGGCGATCCGCGAGCGTGATGCGCAGGCGCGCGTCTGCAAGGATCGCAAGCAGGAGATCGACGTCCGCCGTGCGCGCCATGAGCACGCGAGCGACAAATATCGCGACCTCGCGGCGAGCATCATGCAGGCCGCCAATCTCGACAAGGTGCGACTTGCCGATGGGACGCTGCTGCGGATGAGCGCGGGCGCGCCGAAGCCGATCATCACCGATCCTGCGGCCGTCCCGCAGGACCTCTGCAAAATCGAGCCATCGCTTTCTGCGATCCGTCAATGGATCAAGGACGGCAACGGCCTGCCTGCCGGCGTTGAAATGTCAAATGGCGGCATCAGCCTCAGCATCCGGTGATCAACATGACTGACAATCTTTCTCTATGGCAGGCCGTCGAGACGACCCCGCCCGAACAGACGAAAGCGATCACCGGCAAGGCCTATCGTGGCACCTCGCCCAAGCCTTACTGGATCGTCCGCAAGGCGACTGAGACGTTCGGCCCCTGCGGAATCGGATGGGGCTTCAACATCGTCTCCGAGCGGATCGAAGAAGGGGGCAAGCCGGGGGACCGCGTTCATATCGCCCATGTCCGCGTCTGGTTCAAATGGGCTGGTGAGCGCGGCGAGGTCGAACACATCGGTCAGACGATGTTCTCTGGCACGAACAAGAACGGCCTCTACACCGATGAGGACGCTCCCAAAAAATCCGTGACCGATGCGCTGGTGAAGGCGCTTTCGATGATCGGCTTTGCCGGCGACATTTTCATGGGCCGCTACGACGACTCGAAATACGTAGCGGAGCTTGAGCGCGAGGCGCGAGCGGCCGGAGCCGGCGATGTCGCAATGGCCTACCGCGACGCTTTCAAGGCGAAGTGGATCCAAGCCAGCGATCTCGACATTGTGCGCGGCATGTGGAGCGGAGATGCGCACATGCGCGATGGCCTCGGGATCACCGAGGGTCATCCATTCCACCGCGAACTGCATCAGGCATGGCTGGCGCGCGGCAAGGCTCTCGCCGCTCAGCCTCACGAAAGGTCCGCAGCATGAAAGCGATCACCATCGCGGGCGGCGTCACACGAGACGCCGAGCTTCGCCGGACGCAACAGGGCGACGCCGTTCTCGGGTTCTCCGTCGCCGTCACGGAAGGCTTCGGCGACAACAAGCGGACGCTCTATTTCGACGCATCCCTCTGGGGCAAGCGCGGCGAGGCTCTGGCGCAATATCTCACCAAGGGCGCGCGCGTCGCCGTCTCTGGCGACCTATCGACGCGCGAACACAACGGCAAGACCTACCTGACCGTGCGCGCAGATCAGGTGACGCTCATGGGCGGAAAGCGCGACGACGACGGCCGCCCCGACGATCGCGCGGCGTCGAGCCGCGACCGGGTGCGCAGCACCTCGCCGCAGCGGCCGCTGGAGAGCGGCGGCTACAGCGGGCGCGGCCAGATCAACGATGACATCCCTTTTGCGCCGGAATGGCGGTGACGTCATGGCTACGCTCGGCATCTTCACGCTCTCTCATGATACCGCCCGCAAGCGCGCGGTTGACGCCATCACCAAAGCGCCGCATGGCGCGCGTGTGAAGATCAGCGAGCCTGCGCGGACACTCGACCAGAATGCGTTGCTCTGGCCCATCCTGAATGAAGTCGCGCTCGCCGTTCCGCATGGCGGCGCACATCGAACGCCAGAAGAGTGGAAGGGGCTCTTCATGCACGCCTGCGGCAAGGAGGTGTCGTTTCTGCCGGCGCTCGACGGAAAGGGGTTTGTCCCGTTCGGTATGTCTTCGTCGAAATTAAGTAAGCGAGAGTTCAGCGATCTTCTGGAATTCATCTTCGCATGGTGCGCCGAAAACGGCGTCGCGCTCAAGATGCGGGAGGCCGCGTGATGGCCCGCCGCGAGTTCTCCGCGAAGACCAAGGCACTCGCCTTTGCGAGCCAGAGCGGCGTCTGTGCGCATTGCCGGCTCAAGATCGTCGGCCGCGCCGAATACGATCATGTCGTGCCATGCGCCCTTGGCGGCGAGGCGACGATCGACAACTGCGAAGCGCTTTGCGCCAAGTGCCATCGCGCCAAGACCGACGCCGATGTTTCGCGCATCGCCAAAGCATCGCGCCAGCACCGCCAGAACATCGGAGCGCACGCTCCGAAGGCCCGCATCCCGCGCCCGCCGAAGGCGCCCAAGACCGCGCGCGACAAACTCGCCATGCCGCCACGCCGCCCGCTGTATCAGGGCGGCGGATGGATCGCTCTCGCAAATTCGAAAGGGACGGATTGATGGTCGACGATATCGCCGACCTGTTCGACGCGCACGCCGCCGAGTTGTTCGAGATCGCCAAGCGCGCCGACGTGGCGACCAAGGAGGAATGACGTCGCAGCGCACCGCTCCGCTCCGCACCGCAACGCTCCGCGGCTCCACGCAACTCAACGCATCGACCCTGAAAGGACATTCCAATGACCGACGCCGCCACCACCGAAATGGAAGTCGACATTTCTTCCTTCAAAATCCGCGACGTGACCGTGACCATCGAAGGGATCACGCCTTATTCGCAGTCGGCGCATCCGGGAGAAGACAAGGAGAAGGGCGAGACGTGGGACGATTACGAGGCCCGCGTCTGGCGCAAGAAGGCGCACACGATGCAGACCGGTGAGATGTTCATTCCCGGCTCTGCGTTCAAGCTCTGCCTCGACGAAGCCGCGCAGAACCTCAACGAGAAGATCGAAGGCAAGGGCAACCAGCGCTGGTCCGGCGTCTTCAAGATGGGCCTCGCGCCCATGAGTGACATGCTTCTCGGCGTGAACATCGGCGACTGCAAATACGAGACGGTTTACTGCCACGCCAACGGAAAGCGGATGCCTGGCCCGCGCGTCAACCGGCTGTTCCCGATCCTTCATCGCTGGGGAGGCGCGTTCACGATGCGCGTCTTCAACGACAGCATCACGCAGGCGAAATTCGAGGAGTTCTTCACGAAGGCGGGTCTGATTGCCGGCGTCGGTCGCGGGCGCCCTTCGACGGGGTGTGCGAATGGGCTTGGGCGCTTCCGCCCGGTCAAATTCGAATGGGCTGACGTGTAACGGGACAACTCCGCGGCGCCCCGCTTCGCCCCGCTTCGCCACGCTTCGCAGCGCTTCGCCGCGCTTCGCAACTCAACGCTCAACGAAAGCCCTCCCTATGCGCTCCACCTTCGAACGCTCCGAACAGACCCGCAAGCTCATCGCCACGTTTCGCAGCATGTCTATCGGCGAGGCCGTGACGATGATCGCCATCACGAAGGCGCTCGGCTTCGACGTCACCGCCGCCAGCTCTTACAGCGCGCGCCAAATCGTCGAGAAGGAACATGCGATCTTCATCTTCATAGACGGCGAGCGCGGCTTCGTGCGCGGCTCGGGGACGTCGATGGTCGCATCCGGCGCCGGGTTTCTCCAAGCGATCCGCAGAAAGGCCAAGCGGTGCAGCAGGCGCATGGAAACCGCGCTGACGCAGAACCTGACGCGCGACGAACACCTTGTCGCGGCGGAAACGCTGTCGCGCTCCAACATCATCGCGAACACGTCATCACCCGTCCGTATCCGCTCCAACAGGCCAGTCGTTGATGCTGGCGATCCTGCCGGATCATTCGACGCCGCCGCCGCCATTCGCGCGGCCCGATAGTCCATCGCCCGCGCTCCGCTTCGCATCGCCGCGCGCCGCAACGCTCCGCAGCTCCACGCAACTCAACGCAACGTTCAAACCACTGGGACCACCCACCAAATGAAGATCGAAACCCGCAGCATCTACGTCGCATTCGACGGCAAAGAATTCCAGACCGAGGACGATTGCCGCTCGCATGAACGCGCGCAATCCGGCGGGCGTCTCGTCGGCCTGACCGAGGCGCAGATCGCCGCCGCGCTGTCCGGCGAAGATCGGGAGCTGGGCGACGCTTTCGAGACCATTGGTCGAAGGGTCGCACAAGGCCGGATCGAACGCGGCGAGTTGAAGCGCGAACGCCGCAAGAGCGCGCAGCCCGCGCCGGCGCCCACCGAAACCTCCGCGCCGCAGCCCGCGCATCCGCACGAAGGAGCCGCCCAATGAGCGACGCGCCGAAATACAAGCCGGGCGACCGCGTGGTGACCCGCCGCGACGGATACGGCCGCTACGAGTTTGGGACCGTGCTGGGCCTGGGCGCCGAAAGAGCGGGCCGCAGCGACGGAGAGCCGTATCTCTCGGTGAAATGGGACGGCGCCGACGCCGCCGACAACTTTGTTTGGCCGGACATGATCGCGCTGATGCCGCCGCAATGGCAGCCGAAGCCCCCGCACTGCTTCGCCGTCGCCGTCCGTCAGCAAAACGGCTTCGTCGCCGCATCGGAGGTCGAATTCGAGACGGCCGATGAGGCGCTCGCAGCCGCCAAGAAACTCGCGGTCGAAAATCGCGACACGCCCATGCGCGTCTTCGCCCTCGTCCCCCTCGTCGAGGTGACCGCCGCGCCGCCGATCTGGCCTGAGCCTGCAACGCGGGAGTTGTGAGCATGACCGACCAACCCAACGACGGCGGGCCTGCGTTTCCGGTTCCGCCGATCTACACGCCCGACGGGCTGGGTCTCTGCGAGGGCTGCGGCGAATGGTTCGACGACGTTCTCTGCGGCGCCGATGCGCCCGGCTTCCCGCGTCGCTGCCCGATGTGCCAGCCCCAGCACCATCGGGGCCGAAGCTATCGCCGCATATGTCGGAGCAACAGAACGATGAGCGTGCGCATCATCAATGCGGATTGTCGTGATGCGCTCAGGCAGATGCCCGCAGGCAGCGTGCACTGCTGCGTGACGAGCCCGCCGTATTTCGGGCTTCGGGACTACGGGCACGCCGGTCAGATCGGTCTTGAGCCGACGCCTGACGAGTTCGTCGCTGCGATGGTCGAGGTCTTCCGGGAGGTTCGCCGCGTGCTGCGCGATGATGGGACGCTGTGGCTGAACTTGGGGGATAGCTACGCTGCAAATCGGAGTTACCAGGTCCAGCAGACGAAAGGCGGCCCGAAGCACGGTCCCGCTCAAGCGGTAAGCGGACGCGGCCAGCGCGCCGACGATTACGGACTAAAGCCCAAAGACCTGATCGGCATCCCGTGGCGGGTTGCCTTCGCGCTTCAGGCAGACGGCTGGTTCCTGCGCCAGGATATCATCTGGTCAAAGCCGAACCCGATGCCCGAGAGCGTGCAGGATCGCTGCACCAAGGCTCACGAGTATCTGTTCCTGCTAAGCAAATCGTCTCGCTACCACTTTGACGCAGAGGCGATCCAAGAGGCGGCCCTCCGGCCAGAAGGGGCAGGAAACAAGACGCATAAGGGCGCGACAGCGTACGCAGACGGTGATGAGAAGATGCGGACCAAGGTAGGCTTGACCGAGATCGGCGCCAGAGAGACCCGCAACAAGCGCTCCGTCTGGACCGTTCCGACTCAGCCCTTCGCTGACGCCCACTTCGCCACCTTCCCGCCTGCGCTGATCGAGCCTTGCATCCTGGCTGGATGCCCCGCTGGCGGCACGGTGCTGGACCCATTCGGCGGCGCTGGGACCACGGGGCTAGTCGCCGACCGGCACGGACGCGATGCGATCCTGATCGAGTTGAACCCGGAATACGCCGCCATGGCAGGCGCCCGCATCTCCAACGACTCCCCCCTTTTCGTCAATATCGAAGGGATCACAGCTTGAGCCTGGTCGAAACCTATTCAG
>JAGNNB010000160.1 GCA_017990865.1 Lysobacteraceae bacterium | reverse complement strand
CACCTGCTCGCTCATTTCCGACACCATCGCGGTGAAGCGACCGACGTTGGCTTCGTCCAGCGGCGCGTCCACTTCGTCCAGCAAGCAGAACGGCGCGGGGTTGAGCTGGAAGATCGCGAACACCAGGGCCACCGCGGTCATCGCTTTCTCGCCGCCGGACAGCAGCGAGATATTCGAGACGCGCTTGCCCGGCGGGCGCGCCATGATCGCAACGCCCGTATCGAGCAAATCCTCGCCGGTGAGTTCGAGATAGGCGTGGCCGCCGCCGAACAGACGCGGGTACAGCTCCTGCACGCCGGAGTTGACGCGGTCGAAGGTGTCCTTGAAGCGGCCGCGGGTTTCGCGGTCGATTTTGCGGATCGCTTCTTCCAGCGTGTCCAGCGCGGTGGTGAGGTCGGTGTCCTGCGCGTCCAAATACTCTTTGCGCTGCGCGGCTTCGGCGTGTTCCTGGATCGCGGCCAGATTGACCGGCTCCAGGCGCCGCAGTTTGGCGTCGAAATCGGTGACGATTTTTTCCCATGCGGCCGGGTCGGCGTCGGCCGGAAGCGTGGCGATCACCTCGTCCAGCACGAAGCCGCCGCCGGTGACGCCACCGGCCAATTGCTCGGCCTTCAGTTCGAGCGCTTGTTGATCGAGCTTGCGCTGCGAAATCCCTTCGCGCTGGGCGAGCGATTGTTCGTCGCGCTGATGGCGCGTCTGCTCGAATTCGCGTAATTCGTTGTCCACGCCTTCCAGCGCGGCGCGCGCGGCGCTGAGATTCTTCTCGCTGAGCACGCGTTGTTCCAACGCGGTTTGGCGCTCCTGTTCCAGTGCGACCACGGGCGCGTCGCCGTCGGACAACTGCGACGCCAATTCGCCGAGGCGATTATCGAGTTGACCGCGTTGACCGCCCATGCGGTCCAGCGCCTGCCCCAGCGCGACCACCTGCGCGCGCTGCGATTCCAGATTCAAGGCCACCGCATGCGCGGCATCGCGCGATTCGCGGGCGGCCTGACGCGCGGCATCGCGCGCTTCGGCGAACGCGCGGCGCTCGGCTTCGAGACCTTGCCGGGCGGTTTCGAGTTCGCCCATCCGCATGATCGCCTCTTCCAGCCGCGAACGCGCTTCGCGCGCCTGCTGCGCACTGGTGTCGATGGTTTCGATCGTGGCGGACAGATCGATGTCGATCTTTTCGATCCGCGCACGCGCCGATTCCAAGCGCCCGTGCTGACTTTGCAACTGGCCGGCGAGTTCGGACACGTTGCGATGCGCCATGTACAACGCGCGTTGAGCGTCTTCGCGGTGCTGCTCGGCCGCGAGCAAGCGGTCGCGCAGACTCGCGATGGTGCGGTCGAGTTCGGCTTCGCGCTGCTGCAGCGTTTCGATCTCGCCGCGCAGGGTTTGGATTTCGCGTTCGCGCAGCAGCGCACCCTGCTTGGCCGCGCCGGAACGCACGATGCGCACCCAGCCGGCGCCGAGGCGCTCGCCGTTGCGGGTGATGATCGACTCGCCGTCGCCCAGCGTGGCTTGCAGCGCGCGCGCGTCGGCCAGGGTTTCGGCCACGTGCAGTTTCGCCAGCAGACGGCGAATCGCCAGCGGCCCGCGCACTTTCGCGGCGAGCGAGGTCGGCGCGAATTGCGCGTCGCTCGCGTCGTCGGACACCAGCGCGAGGCGGCCTTCGCCGAGTTCGCCCAAGGCTTCGACCAGTTCGCTGGCGATCGCGTCGCCCGGCGCGGACACCAAGACGCCTTCGATCAATTGCCCGAGCGCGCCTTCGACCGCGTTTTCCCAGCCGGCTTCGACCTTCAGCACTTCGCCGACGCGCGCGGCGGAATCCAGCCCGCGCTGTTTCAGCCACGCCACCGCGGCGCCCTGCTCTTGCCCCAACGCGGCATGTTGCAGCGCTTCCAACGAGGACAGCCGGCCGCGCGCGGCCTGCGCCTGTTTGCGCACGTCCGCGAGTTCAGCCTGGGCGTTGCGGACCTGATCCTGCAGATCGAGCACCGCTTGTTTGCGCGTATCGAGATCGGCGGTCATGCCGTCGAGCGCGAATTTCTTTTCGTCGTGCTGCAGTTGCAGACCGGCGAAGGCATCGCCCAAGGCGGCTACGTCCAGCGCGCCGCGTTCGCCGCTGAGTTGTTCGCGACGGCGGTCGGCGTCGAGCGATTGACGGTCGAGGTAATCGACTTTGGTGCGTTCCACGTCGGCGGCGCGAGCGGATTCGCTTTGCGCGCGGCTATGCGCGTCCCAACGCTGCTGCCAGTCGGCGAGTTTGAGTTCGGCCTCGTGCAAGGCCTCTTGGCGCGCACCGTCTTCGTCCTGCAGCGCGGCGAGTTTGGGCTCGGCTTCGGCGATCTCGCTGCGCAGTCGATCCAGACGGGTCTGGTCGGTTTCGATATGCAGACCGATCTCGGCCAAGGCCTGCTGCGCTTCGTCGCGTGCGCGCTGCAGACGCTGCGCCATTTCGCGTTGATGCGCGATCTGTTGTTCGATCCGCGCCAAACGCCCGCCGACTTCGTAGCCTTCGCCCTGCGCCTTGTTCAAGGCCTCAGCCGCGGCTTCGCGACGCGCGCGACCGGTTTCGATCTCGCGCTCGGCTTCGCGCTGCTCGGCGATGATCTGCTGCAGCCGCGTTTCTTCCTGCATCAAACCTTCGCGCAGCGCCTGCAATTGCGTGTCGAGCAGGCGATATTCCAGCGCTTTCCACTCGGCATCCTTGATCCGACGATCGGCTTGAATCGTCTGGTATTGCTCGGCCTGCTTGGCCTGACGCGCCAAATGCTGCAATTGCTTGCCGACCTCTTCGCGCAGGTCGTTGAGGCGATCGAGATTTTCGCGGGTGTGACGAATGCGGGTCTCGGTTTCCTTGCGGCGCTCCTTGTATTTGGAGATGCCGGCGGCCTCTTCAAGATAGACGCGCAGTTCCTCGGGCTTGGCCTCGATGACCTGCGAAATCATGCCCTGCTCGATGATCGAGTAGCTGCGCGGGCCCAGGCCGGTGCCGAGGAACAGGTCGGTGATGTCGCGGCGACGGCATTTGGTGCCGTTGAGGTAATAATTGCTCTGGCCGTCGCGGCTGACGGTGCGCTTGACCGAGATTTCGTTGAACGCGGCGTACTCGCCTGTGATGGTGTGGTCGGCGTTGTCGAAAATCAGCTCGACCGCGGCCTGCGAGACCGGCTTGCGCGCGGAACTGCCGGAGAAGATCACGTCGGTCAGCGAATCGCCGCGCAGACGGCTGGCGGCGCTCTCGCCCATCACCCAACGGATGGCGTCGATGATGTTGGACTTGCCGCACCCGTTCGGACCGACCACGCCGGTCATATTGGTCGGCAGGTGCAGCGTGGTCGGATCGACGAAGGATTTGAAGCCGGAGAGCTTGATCGTGGAAAGGCGCATGCGTGGCGTTGGTTACTGGTCTGCGTCAAGCCGGCGGCGGCGTGCGCGTGGCGGGAGTGTTGGCCGGGGGCCGCGAAAGACGACGAGCCGGAGACTATACGGCACGGCCCCGGGCCGACACCGGGTGGGGCCGGACCGTGCGACGCAGTATAGCGGCGGAACGGCATAGGGTCGGCCTCCGTGGGCCGGGCCTCGGCGGCTCTTGTCGGGCCGACGGCCGGCATGCTATAGCCAGCGGCGAGTTCGCATATGGAAGGCCCGCATGAACGATACGACCAGACCGCCGTCGATCCTCCCCGACAACCCGGATCATCGCCACCACGCCCTGTATCGCCACGTCGCCCAGGGCGTGGCGACCGCCATGCCCGAGCGCACGGCCGAGCAACAGGCCAATCTGACCGCCGGCTTGGTCGATGCCTACTTGCAGTCGCGCCCGGAACGCGAACGCAACTTGCGTCTCGACGAGTCCGCGATTCGCGACCTGCGGGTGGTGCCGGGTGCGCCGGGCGCCGCCACGCCGTCGCTGTTCCTGGTCTCGGGTACGCAGACCCCGAACGACGCCACTCCGCGCATTTCCACGCCGTTGTCGACGGCCGACGTCCCGGCCCGCGAGACCCTCGCCGGGCATGCCCAGCAACGCACGGTCGGCGCCGATGGTTTTCTCACCGACCCCGGCATCGTGCGCACCCGCGTCCCGGGGCTGGAACGCGCCGAAATGCCGGACGTCAACGGCATCGTGATGCATCGCACGATGGGCAGCACGGCAGACGGTACGCTCGGCCATTGGCGCGGCCAGGATCGGCCGTCCGGCACGCATTTCCTGATCGACCGCGACGGCACGATTCACCAGACCGCCAGTCTGGATCAGCACACCAATCACGTCGGCAGAATCCGCTCGCGCGGCGAGGAAGAAGGCACGCTCACGCCCGAACAGACCCGAGAGCTGGCCGCGGCGCGGCGAGCCCCCGGCAGCGATGTCGCGGCGGTCCACGACCTCGAGGTGCGGCGCGGCTATCCGGATCGATACCCGACCAATCGGGACAGCATCGGTATCGAGGTGGTCGCCACCTACGACGAGCGCACCAGAACCTGGCAGGAGCCGACCGAGGCGCAGCGCGCGTCGATCCAACGCTTGGTGGGCACTCTGCAGAACAACTTCGGACTGAACGACCGCGACGTCTATGAACACGATCGGATCTCCTACAAGACCCAGGGCGAAGGCGCTGGCCTATACCGGCCTGCTGCTGTGCGCGATGCCGATGCTCCTGGCGTGCAACAGCCGGCCGGACCACCGCGCTGATCGCGGCGACGCGATCTCCATATTGAAGATCGCGTCGTCCCGCTACGACGCCGCCGGCGAACGCGCCGACGGCCCGGCGCTGGCGGACGACTGTCGCCGCTGGTCGCTCACGCGCCCACAAGCGGAAACGTTCTTCGCCCTCAGCGAGCCGATCGCGACAACCGATCTCCACGACTTCGACACGCTGCCGTGCGCGATCGTCGGGCGCCTGCGCGCGGACGGCCGCATCTGGGCGTTCGAGATCAACGGCGGCGCCACCGCGCGTTTGCGCAGCGGCGACGATGTGCGTTTGCTGGGTTGCAGGGCCTCCGCCTGCGCACCGTTGGTGCTGTCGATGCCGCTCACCGACGATTGATCGACGATTGAGCGACGATCGAGCGGCAAGCGGGACGCTTCGACGCTACAAGCGACGACCGTCGGCGCCATCGAATACGTGAACATGCCCGTGGGCGATCCGCAGCCGTAGCGTGCTCCCCGGTTGCGGCAGATCCTCCGGCGCGAACCGCGCGACCAGCGAGTGTGCGCCGAAACGCAGATACGCGAACGCCTCGCTGCCGATGGGCTCGATCACTTCGAGTTCCGCCTCGAAGTCGGCCTCCTCGTTCGGGCCGCAGCGAAGCAGGTGTTCCGGGCGAATGCCGATCTCCACCTCATGACCCATGCCAACGAGTGGCGTGCCGGCGGATGACGTGCCGAGCCCCGACAGCGGCACGCTGCGGCCGTCGGGCAGCGCGAGCCGATGCCCGCCATCGGTCTCGGCCAACACGCCGCGCAGCAAGTTCATGGCCGGGCTGCCGAGGAACGTAGCCACGAACGCGTTGGCCGGCGCCCGGTACAGCGCCATCGGCGTGTCGATCTGTTGGATTTCGCCGTCGCGCATCACCACGATCCTCTGGCCGAGGGTCATCGCCTCCACTTGGTCGTGGGTTACGTAGACCATGGTCGCGGCGAGGTTGCGATGGATGCGGGCGATTTCGGTGCGCATCGACGCGCGCAGTTTAGCGTCGAGATTCGACAGCGGCTCGTCCAGCAGAAAGACTTTGGGCTGGCGCACGAGGGCGCGCCCCAGCGCCACGCGCTGGCGTTGGCCGCCGGACAAGGCGCCGGGCCGCCGCTGCAGCAGCGCGCGCAATTCCAGCATGTCGGCGGCGGCCTCGATGCGTTGCGCGATCTCGGCTTTGGGATGGCCGCGCAGGGTCAGCCCGAAGCCCAGATTTTCGGCCACGGTCATGTGCGGGTACAGCGCGTAGCTCTGGAAGACCATCGCGATGTCGCGGTCCTTCGGCGCCACCTCGTTGACCTCGCGGCCATCGATGCTCAGCCGGCCGTCGCTGATCGACTCCAGGCCCGCGATCATCCGCAGCAGCGTGGACTTACCGCAGCCCGACGGCCCGACCAGCACCAGCAACTCGCCGTCGGCGACTTCGAAACTGGCCCCCGCGACGGCGACATGTCCATCCGGATACACCTTGCGGAGCCGATCGAGCGCGACAGTCGCCATGTTGTTTCCTCAGTTCGGTTCGGACGTGGACGGGGGTTGCACGTGCCGTCGCCGCACCGCGGCGGACGAATCGACTGCACGAAAGTCTTTGCGAAACGCGAAGCCTGATATAGTCTTCATGTAACCGTTTACATGATGCCACCGAAGACCGGGCCGAGAAACCCCACCATGCCGCCATACGACAACGCGCGTTATCGATTTCCACAAGGTTTTCTCTGGGGTGCGGCCACCGCTGCGCATCAAATCGAAGGTTCTCCCTTGGCCGATGGTGCGGGCCCCAGCATCTGGACGCGCTTCGCGCACACGCCCGGCATGACCGTCAACGGCGATACCGGCGATGTGGCCTGCGACCACTACCGGCGCTGGAAGGACGACGTGAAGCTGATGCGCGAGCTGGGCCTGCAGGCTTACCGCTTCAGCGTGTCGTGGTCGCGCATCCTGCCCGAGGGCATCGGCCGGGTGAACCAAGCCGGCCTCGATTTTTATTCGCGACTCGTCGACGAATTATTGGCGAACGGGATCGAGCCGCTGCTGACGCTGTATCACTGGGATCTGCCGGCGGCGCTGGACGACAAAGGCGGCTGGTTGAATCGCGATTGCGCGGATTGGTTCGCCGAGTACGGCCGCACGCTCTACCGCGCGCTCGACGGCCGCGTGAAGAAATGGGTGACGCTCAACGAGCCCTGGGTGATCACCGACGGCGGTTATCTGCACGGCGCGTTGGCGCCGGGTCATCGCAGCAAATACGAAGCCCCGATCGCCAGCCACAACCTGATGCGCGCCCACGGCGCCGCGGTGCAGGCC
>JAGNNB010000159.1 GCA_017990865.1 Lysobacteraceae bacterium | reverse complement strand
ACCCCAGCGCGGTGGATCGCGTCGAGGCCGAGCGCATCCAGGCCTGGGTCGCGCGTTTGCGCGATGCGCTGGACAACGAACGCTTCAGCCTGCATTTCCAGCCGGTCATCAGCCTGCAGGGCGACAATCATCCGATCTACGACACGCTGCTACGTTTGGAAGGCGACGAGGGCGAACTGATTTCGCCCAACAGCTTCCTCACCATCGCCGAAGAGCACGGCATGCTGGAGGAAATCGATCTGTACGTGGTCGAACACGCGATCGAGTTGGTGGCGCAACGCTTCAAAGCGCACCGCCCGACCACGCTGATGGTCAAGGTGTCGCAGAATTCGCTGCAGAACGACGCGCTGGCCACCCATATCGGCAAGCGCCTATCGGAACATGGGGTGTCGGGCGAATACCTGGTGCTGCAGTTGCAGGAAGCCCGCGTCTTCACCCATCTCAAGGCGGTGCAGGAATTCGCCGCCACGGTGAATCAATACGGCTGCAAGGTGGGTTTGGAACAGTTCGGCGCGGGTTTGGATTCGTTCCAACTGCTGACCCACATCCAGCCGCAGGTGCTCAAGATCGACCGCAGCTTCATCGAGGACTTGCCCAAGAACCCCGACAGCCAGAAGCGCGTGCGCGAAATCGCGCTGAAGGCACGCGATTTCGGCATCCAGACCATCGCCGAATTCGTGCAGGACGCGGCCAGCATGTCGATCCTGTTCTCCGCCGGCGTGGATTACGTCGAAGGCCACTTCCTGGCCGCGGCAGGTCCGGAGATGAATTACGACTTCGAGTGATGCGGCTTCCGGGCCGCTGTCTCCCGCTCACGAAAAACCCGCCTTTCGGCGGGTTTTTCGTTTTTCGCCATCGGGATCGACGAATGTCTGGGGATGACGGGAACGCGTTGCTCTTGCGACGAACCGGCCGCGATCAAGACACCACGCCGACCTTCGGCCCGTACTCCGCATCCCGCGTGGCGTTACGCAACGCCGCGATGCGCGCTTCCAGCGGCGGGTGGCTGGTGAACAGATGGCGCAAACCGCTCGCGACGCCGCCGGAAATGCCGAACGCCTGAACCTGCTTGGGCAGCGTGCTGGCACCGTAGGTCGTCGACAACCGCTCCAGGGCCGCGATCATCTTGGCGCGCCCTGCGAGATTGGCGCCGCCGGCATCGGCGCGGAATTCGCGGTGCCGCGAAAACGCCATCGCGATCACGCTGGCGAACAGGCCGAACACGATTTCCAACGCGAACACGGTGACGTAGTAACCGATACCGACGCTGCCGTCGTCGCGATCGCCGCCGAGAGCGCCGTCGATCGCGCGCCCGACCACGCGGGCCAGCACGATCACGAAGGTGTTGAGCACGCCCTGCAGCAGCGCCATCGTCACCATATCGCCGTTGGCGACGTGGCTGACTTCGTGCGCGAGCACCGCTTCGGCCTCGTCGCGCGTCATCGCGCGCAATAGGCCGGTGGAGACCGCGACCAGCGCATTGTTGCGATTGGCGCCGGTGGCGAAGGCGTTGATTTCCGGCGCGTCGTAGATCGCCACTTCCGGCATGCCGATGCCTGCGGCCTCGGCTTGACGGCGCACGGTCGCGACCAGCCAACGCTCGATCTCGTTGCGCGGGTTTTCGACGACCTGCGCGCGCGTGGTCATTTTCGCGATCCACTTCGAGCTCAGCAGCGAAATCAACGAGCCGCCGAAACCGAAAATCGCGGCCATGACCAGCAAACCGCTGCCGGTGCGCGGGTCGATGCCGAAGATCGACATGACCAGGCCGAACAGCAGCAGCACGGCGAGGTTGGTGGCGAGAAACAACACGGTACGTTTGAACATGGCGGTCTGAATGCCGATGCGGCGCAATGGATGCGGAGTCGCTAAGCTGTGGCGCCCCGACGGCGATTCAAGCGCCGCAGCGCCTTCGCGGCGCGCAACGCGGCCCATCATTCAGCGAGCGGATAAACGCGTGAACGCTTCCGAAACCGCGGCATCGAACACGCGTTATCGCGGCCGTTTCGCGCCTTCGCCGACCGGATCGCTGCATTTCGGTTCGCTGGTGGCCGCGCTCGGCAGTTGGGCGATGGCGCGGCACGCGGGCGGCGAATGGTGGGTGCGGATCGAAGACGTGGACCGGACGCGCGAAGTCCCGGGCGCCGCGGACGCGCAATTGCATACGCTCGCGGCGTTCGGTTTGGTCTCCGATGCGCCGGTGGTGCGGCAGAGCGCGCGCGGCGATCTGTATCGCGCGGCGCTGGATCGATTGCTCGAGCGCGGCCAGGCTTTCCGCTGCCATTGCAGCCGCAGCGATGTGGAGAGCGACGGCGGCGTGCATCGTCGTTGTCCTCCGGAGCGCGCGCGCGAGGCGTTCTCGGTGCGTTTGCGGGTCGCCGACGGCACGATCATCGGTTTCGACGACGCTGTACATGGTCGGATCGAGCAGGATGTCGCCGCCGAAGCCGGCGATGCGGTGCTGCTGCGCGCCGACGGCTGCTGGGCCTATCAATTGGCGGTGGTGGTGGACGACGCGGAACAGGGCATCACCCATGTCGTCCGCGGCGCCGACCTGCTGGATTCCACGCCGCGTCAGATCGCGTTGCAGCGGGCGTTGGCGCTGCCGACGCCGGCCTACGCGCACCTGCCGCTGGTGCTCGATGCGCAGGGCCGGAAGCTGTCGAAGTCGCTCGCGTCGTTGCCCGTGGACGGCGACGACCCGCTGCCGGCATCGATCCTGGCCTGGCAGGCGCTGGGACAGCGCGCCGATGCGATGACCGCAGCCGGGCCGGTCGAGCGCCGCCTCGCCCGCGCGATGGCCGACTTCGATCCGTCGCGCATCCCGCGCGGCCCGATCGCGTTCGCCGCACTGCACAATGGTCTTCTCCCCGGACGCACATAGAATCCGGACAGTTCCACGTCGACAGTCGCCGACAGGCCCTGCGCGAGCGTCCGCCGAGGCGGCGAACGACGCGCGCGACGGCGAAGCGAGCACCTAAGTGATTGATTCGCTTGGTGTCGGTAGCGACTACGACGAATTGACGACTTGAAAAAGAATCGGAAACATCGTTTCTCGATACTTTCGCGATCCCGGCCCCGACAGGGAACGGGACGACTGCATTCTTCAACCGGAGGGAGTACACCATGACCACGCGCGTCGCACTCGTGACCGGCGGCACCGGCGGCATCGGCACCGCGATCTGCAAACGACTGGCCGATATGGGCCACAAAGTCGCCACCAACTACCGCAGCGAAGAGCGCGCCAAAACCTGGCAGGCGCAACTGAAGGCCGAGGGCTACGACATCGCGTTGGCGAAGGGCGACGTGACCTCCGCGGCGGAAGCCGAAGCGATGGTGCATGAAGTCGAGCGCCAGCTCGGGCCGATCGACATCCTGATCAACAACGCCGGCATCACCCGCGACGGCACTTTCCACAAGATGACGCCGCAACAGTGGCAGGACGTCATCAACACCAACTTGAACTCGGTGTTCAACGTCACCCGCCCGGTGATCGAGGGCATGCGCGATCGCAAATGGGGCCGGATCATCCAGATCAGCTCGATCAACGGCCTGAAAGGCCAATACGGCCAAGCCAACTACGCCGCGGCCAAGGCCGGCATGCACGGCTTCACCATTTCGCTGGCGCGCGAAAACGCGAAACAAGGCATCACCGTGAACACGATCTCGCCGGGCTACATCGCCACCGACATGGTGATGGCGGTGCCCGAAGAGGTCCGCGCCAAGATCGTCGCCGACATCCCGACCGGTCGCCTCGGCACCCCCGACGAGATCGCCTACGGCGTGGCCTTCCTGGCCGACGAGCGCGCCGCCTGGATCACGGGTTCCAACCTCGACATCAACGGCGGCCACCATATGGGCTGGTGAGCCGGGCTCGGTAAGACGGGTTCCGTTCTGAACCGGAGTCGGCAGGTGCGCCGCGCATCCGGGTCGAATCGCCCCTCGGCGCGATCCCGCATTCGTCGCCGTACGCCATCCGACGGCCCCGAAAGGGGCCGTCGGCCATGACGGAAACGGTTGATCGGCCTGGATTTGCCGCCCTTATGCGCTTTCGGCATGGGAACCATGACTGGGTTCAGTTGCAAGCCGCGGCGAGCTGCGCCATGCTCGGCAATTGAACTTTCTAGAGCAAAGGCTCCATGGCCTCTCTGCGCATCATCAAGAAATACCCGAACCGTCGGTTGTACGACACCAAGATTTCCAGCTACATCACGATCGAGGACGTTCGCCAACTGATCGTAGACGGCGAGGAGTTCGAGGTGAGGGACGCGAAGTCCGGCGAAGACCTCACCCGCCAAGTGCTGCTGCAGATCATCGCCGAGCACGAACAAGACGGCGAACCGGTGCTGTCCACGCAACTGCTCAGTCATATCATTCGCTTCTACGGGGATTCTCTGCAGGGCTTCATGGGCAATTACCTCGAACGCTCGATGCAGATCTTCATCGAACAGCAGCAGCAATTCCGCCAACAAGTCGGCGGCATGCTCGGCCAAACGCCGTGGACGATGATGAACCAATTGACCGAGCGCAATCTCGAGATGTGGCGCGAGTTCCAGCACAATCTGATCGGCGCGATGGGCCGCGGCACCACGCCCAATCCGAAAGACAAGGCGGGCAGCGGCAAGACGCGGGACGAATAGCGCACGCACGGGCGGGGCGCTCCGCGTTTTTGCGGCGCGCGCTCGCCGACCGGCGCTAAGCGCCGAAGCGACACACTTACCGACATCCATTCCGCACGTCGCGACGACGCGCCCGGCACCGGGCGAGCGCGCGGCACGGGCGGTTCGGATCGACGAACAGACGCATTCACAGGGGAATCGATCGTGACATCTGCAGCGGGATCGGAAAGCGCGCCGCGCGTGGCCGTCGTCACCGGCGGCATCGGCGGCTTGGGCACGGAAATCTGCAAGGCGCTGGCGCGCGTCGGATGCAAAGTGATCGCAGTCGACCTGGGCGCGCGCACCGAGCGCATCGCCGAGTTCGAGCGCGAAGTCGACGGACTCGATATCCGTTTCGCGCCGTTGGACGTGTGCGATTTCGACGCTTGCGGCGCGTTCGTGAGCGATGTGGAGGCGGCGCACGGCTCGCTCGATATTCTGGTCAACGCCGCCGGCATCACCCGCGACGTCACCCTGCGCAAGATGGAAAAAGCGCAATGGGATGCGGTGCTAAACGTGAATCTCGACAGCGTGTTCAACCTGTGCCGACATGCGATCGAAGGCATGACCGCGCGCGGTTTCGGACGCATCGTCAACATCAGCTCGATCAACGGCCAGACCGGTCAGTTCGGGCAGACCAATTATTCGGCCGCGAAAGCCGGCATGCACGGCTTCACCATGGCGTTGGCCCGCGAAGTCGCGCGCAAGGGCGTGACCGTGAATTCGATCTCGCCGGGCTATTGCGAAACGGCGATGGTGAACACGATTCCCGATGCGGTGCGTGCCGATATTCTCGCCCACGTGCCGGTCGGTCGCATCGGCAAACCCAGCGAAATCGCGCGTACAGTCGTGTTTTTGGCCGACGACGACGCCGGCTTCATCACCGGCGCGAATATCCCGGTCAACGGCGGCTTGTTCATCAGCTTCTGATGCCTTCGCGATGCGCGCGATGCCGACCGGCGTCGCGCGCGATTCGCGCATCGCTTCTTTTCGACTCTCACGCACTCACGTCACTTACACACACGCATGATCCGACTCACGCCGCCCAGCACCCCCGCCTTCCTGATCGCCCTCCTGCTCGGCGGCGCCGGCATCGCCGGGAAATTGGGGTACTTCGCCATCGCCGCGCCCAACGCGTTTTGGCTGCTCACCACCGCGTTCGTGTTGTTGCTGCTGTCGACGTTGTTCAAGGGGCTCTGAAGCGTCGTTCGAGATCGTCGCGGCTTCGCGGAAATCCGCGAGTCTTTCCAAAACCTGGTCTTCCCAAAGCCGGGTCTTCCCAAAGCGGGCTCTTCCCAAAGCCGCTCGCGCTTCAGCGTTTCGTCGCCATGAACAGCGCGAAGCGCTCGCCGACTTTCTTGTGGTAGTAGACCGCGCGTTCGTCGACGGAGAAGGTCGTCGCTTCGACGAAACCCTCCAACGCGGCGAGCCGGCGGGCGGGGCCGAAGGGCTGCGCCGGGTCGTCGCGCTGGGCCACGTAAATCGCCGGCTCCGCACCGAGCCCTCTGCGCAGGCGTGTGAACAGCAACGTGCGCGCGTCCGCCGAAATGCTCGGTGCGTATTCCAACACATCGCTATTCACTTCGCGCAGCAACGCGGCGCTGTCCGGCGCGGGAACGAAACCATCGCCGCGGCGATCCGCGATCACGATATCGGCTGCTTTCGGGCCCAGCACCCAAAGCAAATCGAAACGTCCGTCCACCACATACATTCGCGCGCCGTCGGGGCTGATATCGACGTCGAAATTGATGGACAGCGCCTTTTTGCGGGAAATTCCGGCCACCGCCTCGACCTCGGTCAACGCGCCGTCGCGAAAGACACCGCGAAAAATCGAATCGCGGGTTTTCTCGTGGTCGCGCAACGACACGAAATAGAAAACCCCTTGGCGATCCATCGTCGCGACGGCGTCCAGCTTTGTCGTATTCGCGCCGCGGACTTCGCCCATGTAGCGGAACCGCGTGTCGTCGATCCTTTCCGCGTAGTGCAGATTGGTATCGACGGACGGGTGATTGGAATTATTGAAAAACAGATAGCGGCCGTCGCGCGCGAGGAAGGGTTCCATCGCGTCGCCGTCGTAGCCTTCGATCGTGACTGGTCGCGGGTCGGCGTACAGATACGACACCGGCGCATCCGGGCTCGCATCCGTCGCGCAACCGCCGACGCAGGCCGATAGCGCCAGCAACACGGTCAAGACGCGTTTCGACGGCCTGCGCATCGTCGCTTCGAGGCGGCGCATCGTCGTGTGCGTCGCTACGGCACGATTACTGGCGGCAGAACTTCTGGCGATATTCCATCGCCTTCGGCATCAGCGCCTGCAAATTCTGGATGCGCGTGCCCGGGTTGGGATGCGTGGAGGAAAATTCCGGCGGCGCGCGCCCGCCGCTGGCTTCGCTCATGC
>JAGNNB010000158.1 GCA_017990865.1 Lysobacteraceae bacterium | reverse complement strand
GCGCCGAGCAACTGGCGCAGGTGCAGGGCATCGGCCTGAAGACGGTCGAGAAGAACCGCGAGATGATCCTGATCGGCGGTGGCGCCCCGGCCGCGAAACCGGCCGCCGCGAAGGCCCCGGCCGCCCCGGCGAAAGGTCGCTGAGCGGAACGCGCTTTCCGTAGGCTCGTCCCGCAGGCTCGCGGCGTTCGCATCGAACCGCGAGCCTGTCGAGGACCGAGCGCGATTTCGGCAGCGCGATCTATACAACGCGATCTCGACAGCGCGTGGTCGGCAGCATCGGGCGACGCCACTCAGGCGTTGTCCGAGAACCCCGCATCTCGAGTGTAGCGAGGGACCTGTTTCTACAAGGCGCCGCGACCGACCGATTGCTCGGTTCGCCAAAAGACCTTGTCATTAAAAGACCCTGTCATTCCGAGCGCAGCAAGGAACCTGCTTCTACGCCGTCCACGGGCCGACAAAGCAGGTCCCTCGCTGCGCTCGGGATGACAGCGTTATTGGAAGTTTGTCTACACCCCTCTCCCCGTGCTAAGCACGGGGAGAGGGAACAATCCCGTCCATAGCCCTCTCCCCGAGCGAAGCACGGGGAGAAGGAACATTTCACGTCTAACCCCTCTCCCCGCGCCTTGGCACGGGGAGGGAGTGGCCGAAGGCCGGGAGAGGGGCGCTGTTCGCGACGAATTGCCGTGGGCGGCCCCTCATCCGGCGCTGCGCGCCACCTTCTCCCCGCGTTGCGGGGAGAAGGAACATTTCCGTCCATGCTGTTCGCAAGCTGCTACTTACATCGGCTCACATCTCGCGCTTCGGTACACTCGGCGCACGCCCGGAGGACGCCATGCCCGATCGCCTGCGCTTATTGCCTGCCCATGAGTACCGCCGCGAGCGCTGGCGTAACGGCTTGGGTTGGACGCGCGAAATCCATCGTCAATCTGCACTCGCAGCCAAGCCCGACGGCGAGAACGAGGCGACGCCCGCCGGCGACGATTGGCTGTGGCGATTGTCGATCGCCGAGGTCGAGCAAGACGCCGCATTTTCTGCGTTTCCGGGCATCGATCGCGAATTGATCCTGTTGCGCGGCAACGGCATGCGCCTGCATTTCGACGACGGCGAGACGGTGCTGCTCGATCCGCCGCACGGTCGTCATCGGTTTTCGGGAGAACGGTCGTTGCGCGGCGAGCCCATCGATGGTCCGACCCACGATTTCAACGTCATGTGGCGTCGCGATCGCATCGACGCCGCCGTCTGGCATCGCCCCTTGGTGGGCTCGATGGTGTTGTTCGTCGAACCGGGCGAGCACTGGGCGATCCACGTGCTCGCCGGTCAGGCCGAGGTCGCTTCCGCCGCAGATGGATGCAGCGCGGCCGCGGCTGACACGTTCCTGTTGCATGCGGACGCAATGCGTTCCCGTTTCGTATTGGAGGGCGGCGGCGAAGCGCTGGTGATTCGTCTCCGCGTGCGCGATGCGTGACTCCGAATCAGCGCGGCGCGCGTTCGCGCAATGCATTCCGCGACGCGCGTCCGTAAATCCGTCGTCGCGTCGGGCTGCAAACCATTGCGGCAGCGGCGATGTTGAGGTCGATCAACAAGATCGCGAGCGCCTCTTCGTACCCTGCGCGCCATTGTTCTCCCCGCGCAAGGATTTTCCGTCATGGGCTTCGTGCTGCATGGTTCCGAGACGCATCGTTGCGTCGCTTTCAACGATTTGGTTCGCGGCGATGATGGCGTACAGGCCAATCAATTTCTGGTCGTCCACGGCGACCATTCCGCGCTGATCGACCCGGGCGGGTCGTTGCTGTACATCCCGCTGCAATTGGCGCTGGGTCGCCACGTTCGTCCGCATCAGCTCGATTTGATCCTGTGCTCGCATCAGGACCCGGACATCATCGGTTCGGTGGACAAATGGCTGCTTTACACCCAGGCCAGCGTGGTCTGCTCCAAGCTCTGGGGCCGGTTCGTGCCGCATCTGGTGCCTTACTACATGGAGAACGCCGGTAGCGAACGCTATCTGCTGGTCGAAGACGAGGGCGCGCGGATCGCTTTGGGCGATACGCACATCGTCGCGTTGCCGGCGCATTTCCTGCATTCGGTGGGCAACCTGTCGTTCTACGACGAGACCAGCGGGATTCTGTTCTCGGGCGATATCTGCTCGGGTTTGATGTCCAGCGGCACGCCTTACGGTTTCGTCGAGGATTTCGACAGCTACCGCCCGTGCATGGAAGGCTTCCATAAGCGCTACATGGCGAGCAATCGCGCGGTGCGCTTGTGGGTGGACATGGTGCGCGAACTCGATCCCACGATGATCGTGCCCCAACACGGCATGCCGTTCCGAGGCCAAGCGCAGCAGGCGATGCTCGATTGGTTGCATCGATTGGATTGCGGCATCGATTTGATCGGCCCCATGAACTTCAGCGCTCAGGCAGGTCGGCCGCGTCTGGCGGTCAATCGTTGATCGCGCGATCGCGCTTTGCGCGATCGCAGACGACGCTGCGCTGGACGGCAGCGCTACAGCAGATTCGGTATCAGCACCCCAGCGAGCACCACGACCGACGCCGCGAACACGCTGAGCAGCATCTGTTTCCAGCTACGTCCGCGGCCCCACATCCACACGCCCGACAGGCCGAGCAGAATCATGCCGACGGCGAAGCTGTCGGCCAGCACAATCCATGCGCCGCCGCCGCCGACCGCTTTGTGCAGGCGGTTGATCGCGGCCAACAGCGTGTGCCGGCTGCGCTTGAGTTCGGCGTTGTCCTCGCCGGGTTTGTATTCCAGCGACCAACTTTCCCGCGCGGTGCCGCCGCTGAGCGTCCACTTCGGCGGGCCTTTCGCATCCGGTGGCGGTTTGCGGATCACCTGCGCATCCAAACCTTCGCTGGCGCGCAACCAGATCGACAAGGCTTCGGCGCTGGCGCGCGCTTCGTTCGGCACCGACAACGACGCGCGCCCGGTTTCGTGGCTATCGCCCTGCGGCCAGGCGCCATCGCCGAAGCGGTGATTCATCACCAAACCGCTGAAGCCGTACAGGATCGCGGCGATCGCACCCCAGGCGCCGATCCACAAATGGAATTGACGGACCCAGCGGTAGGTGGTGGCGGAGGCGCGCGGGCGAGCGGTCGTGTTCATGGCGTATGGGCGTCGGAGGGCGGAGACGACGACATCGGTCGATGTCGCCATGCGGTGGTCGAGGTTTCGGTCGAGACTTCGGTCGATGAGTCGGTAGGAATCAGCGGCTGAGCGCTGGTCAAAACTTCAGATGCAACGTCAGCGACGCGGTGCGCGGCGCGCCCGGCGTGATGTTGTTGTCGGTATGCGCCGATGGGTAGTAGCGCTTATCGAACAGATTCTCGAGATTGACCTGCGCCGAGAAACGTTCATCGAAGGCGTAGTAGACGGCCGCATCGTAGCGCGTATAGGACTTCAGCGTCACCGCGTTGCTGATCGTCGCGAATGAGGCGCTGCGATAGGTCGTGCCCAAGCCGAACCCCCAGCGTTCGTTGAGATCGAAGCGATTCCATAGCCCCACCGATGTCTCCGGCGTTTGCGCGAGCGTGCGACCGGCGGGCGTCGTGCCGACGCTTTGCAGCGTGCGCGCATCCTGCCGGGCGTAGCTGCCGACGACTCGCCAGCGCTCGGTGAGCTGGCCCGACAACGACAGTTCCGCGCCGTCGATCCGCTGACTGTCCCCGCTCAGCAGCACCAATCGCGTGGCATCCGTCGGGTCCGTCACCGCCGCGTTGCTGCGATCGAGGTGATAGATCGCGGCTTCGGCCATCAAACCCGGGCGCATTTCCCATTTCGCGCCGAACTCGATGTTCTCGAATTTTTCAGGATCCAGCGATTGCGTATTGAACGCCAGCGAACCGAGTTGTTCGCCCGAGCGCGGCAGATAGGTCACGCCGTAACTCGCGTACAGCGAAACCGGCTCGATGGGTTTGAAGATCACACCCGCGCGCGGCGACCACAGCGCGTCGCTCGAGGACAATCGGCGCTGCGCTTCCGCGGTGGCCGTGCGGCGGTCGAAGAAATCGACATCGAAGCGATCGAAACGCAGACCCACGACGGCCGACCATTGCGGCGAGAACTCGATCTGATCTTGTGCGTATAGCGCGGCGAGGTTCACGGTGCCGCGGTTATTGCCGTCGCTGGCGGCGTTGGCGTAACTCACGACCGGCGACACGTTCGGCGACGACAGCGCGACCGAGCACGTGGCGGCGAACCCCGTGCCGCTGGTGTTGAGGCACGGCGAACCTGCGCCGAGCGCGAACGTGCCGGTCCGACGCAGGTTATCGGTGTCTTGACGACCGAACTCCGCGCCGATCATGAATTTATGTTCGATCGCGCCGGTCGCGGCCGAGAAGATCACATCGGTCTGATTGAAGATATTCTTTCGCTGCGTGGCGTTGTCGTAAGCCGAGAGCGACACCGTCGCCGCGGCTTCGTTGACGTTACCCGGAAACACGTTGCGATACAGCTTGTCGTAATCGGCCCAACGCGTGCGATTGCGCAGCACCGTGCCGTCGCCGAAGTCGTGTTCGATCAACGCATTGAACGCGTCGACGCGCACGGTGGCGATGCTGGCGTCGGGGTCGCCGAAGAATGTGGACGGGTCGGTGCGCACCGGCAACCGCGTTCCGCCGGTTATGGCGGTGCGCGAAGGGATGCCGCGATCGGCGGTGCGCTCGTCGGCGAAGTATTCGTAGCCGAGGCCGATGCGCGTGTTTTCGCCGACGACCATCGACAGCGTGGGATTCAGGCCGCGGCGCTCCAACATCACCTCGTCGCGGTAGCTCTCCGAATCCTCGTACACGCCCGCGACGCGGAACGCGACATCGTCGCCGAAGACATGACCGACATCGCTGACGGCGCGGCGTTTTTCGCCATCGCCCAGTTGCAGCGTGAGATCGGCGGATTCGCGCCAATCGGCCAGCTTGGTCACGCGATTGAGCAGACCGCCCGGGCTGCCGCGACCGAAGATCATCGCGTTCGGACCTTTGAAGGCTTCGATGCGTTCGATGTTGTAGGTGTCGCGAAAATACTGCACATCGTCGCGCATGCCGTCGACGAAGAAATCGGCGGTGGAACTGTTGCCGCGGAACACCAGGCCGTCGCGATTGCCTTCGCCCTGTGTGATGCCGATGCCGGGCACATAGCGCACGGCCTCGGACATGCTTTGTACCGAGCGATCGCGAATTTGTTCTTCGGTCACCACCGATATCGCTTGCGGGACATCGCGCAGCGGCGTGTCGGTGCGCGTCGCCGCCGTGCTGCGCTCTGTGGTGTAACCGCGCAGCCGCGCGCCCTTGACGCGGACGACATCGAGTTCGACCGCCTCTTTTTCCGCCGCCGGGGCGTCGGGCGCGGAGGCTGCGGAGGCGTAAGCGACGGGGGCCACCGAGGCGGCGAGGATCGAACCGAGGACGAGACTGAGCGGGGAAGGGCGCAGTGCGGGGAGGCGGATGGGGCGGCGCTTCGGATTCATGGCCAGGGGACTCGACGCAGCGAATGCGTATGACTGGGGCGGATGGCTGGAATCGGCGACCGCGGCCAGCGCACTATAATGCGAATCATTCTCAAATAAAAGCGGTTCGTATTTGACGTGGATCAAGTAACCGCTCGGTGTGCCGCTCTCGGGCTCCGCGAATGGCCCGGGTCGAAGCGAGATGCGCGGCGAGGCGCGAGGCGGCGGGGTCTACCCGCTCCCACTCGGACGAACCAACCCGTACGATGACGGCTGCTTCGTCTCGGAACCGCTGCATGCGCCTCGCCCTTTTCCCATCGCGTCGCCGCGCATGACCCTGTTGCTCGTACGCCACGGCCAGGCCAGCTTCGCCGCCGCCGATTACGACAATCTCTCCGATCTCGGCTGGGCGCAGTCGCGTCGGCTGGGGAACTGGTTGGCCCGAGGCGGGCATCGCTTCCAAGCGGTCGTCGTCGGCGGGATGCGGCGTCACCGGCAAACCGCCGAGGCGGTGGCCGAGGCTTTCGCAGCCGAGGGCATCGACTTGCCCGAACCCACCATCGACGACGGTTTCGCCGAGTTCGATCACCGCGCCGTGTTCTCCGCGTATCTCGAACGCGACCCCAACGACCCCATCGCCGTCGCCAGTCGCAGCGGCGACCCGCGCGATGTCGGCGCGATGCTGCAGGCGGCGCTGTTCGCGTGGGCGCGCGAGGAATTGCCGGGCGTGCCGGAAACCTGGGCCGCGTTCGGCGCCCGCGTGCATGCCGCGGGTGAGCGACTGGATGTGCTGGCCGACGGCGGCGAAGCCCTGGTGCTGAGCTCGGGCGGCGTGATTTCGCGTTTGGCGCAGATCGCATTGGACGTGCCCGATACCCGCGCGGTCGAACTCAACTTGTCCTTGCGCAATAGCGCGGTGTCGGAATTCCATCCACATCGCGGGCGTTTGCGCTTGAACATGTGGAATGCGTTGCCGCATCTGCACGGCGAACGCGCGCTGTGGACGTACTATTGACGACGATGTTTCCGATGGACCACGCGCCCCAACATAGCGCAGCCCGAATATCGCGCACACGACAGAGCACACGATGAGCCACCACACCCACGCCTTGTTTCCGTTTTCCGAACGTTCGCGCCGGCTGCAGGCCGAAGTGCGGCGTTTCGTCGAAGAAAAGATCGTGCCGGCGGAAGCCGAATTCCAGGCGCATGCGGCCGACCCCGCCACGCGCTGGACGATCCCGCCGTTGCTGGAATCGCTGAAAGTGGAAGCGAAAGCGGCGGGGCTGTGGAATCTGTTCCTGCCGCCGCATGCGCACGCCGCGCAATCCGACTCCGCGCATGGCGCCGGTTTGAGCAATCTGGATTACGCGCCGATCGCCGAACTCACCGGCCGCAGTCTGTTCGCGCCGGAAATTTTCAACTGCAGCGCGCCGGACACCGGCAACATGGAAGTGCTGCTGCAATTCGCCACGCCCGAACAGCAAGCGCCGTGGTTGCCGCGTTTGTTGGTCGGCGAGATTCGCTCCGCGTTCGCGATGACCGAACCGGAAGTCGCCAGTTCCGACGCCACCAACATCGCGCTGCCGATCGTGCGCGACGGCGACGAATTCGTGATTCGCGGCCG
>JAGNNB010000157.1 GCA_017990865.1 Lysobacteraceae bacterium | reverse complement strand
GGCCAGATGTGCGATGCAGTCGCCCGCGTCGAGGGGCGCGAAGGTATTGTTGATCGTCAGGCGCAGGATATTGCGATGTTCGACCAGTACGCCCTTCGGCTCGCCGGTCGAACCCGAGGTGTAGATCACGTACGCCAGCGAACGTCCGGTCAACCCGTCGACCTGCGGATTGTCGTCACGGCCCTCGGCGGTCTCGATATCGCCGACGAGGATCGGCGCTCCGGTTTCGACCAGCCAATCGGCATCGCGTAGCGCTTCGGTGGTCAAGATCGCGGCCGGCGCGCTGTCGGCCAGCAAATAGGCGCGGCGCTCGCGCGGATACGACGGATCGATCGGCACATAGCCGGCGCCGGCTTTCAAAATCGCCAGAAAGCCGATCACCATCTCGATGCTGCGTTCCATGCAGATCGCGACGCGATCGTCGGGCCGAACGCCGATCGCGATCAAGCGATGCGCGATACGGTTCGCGCGACGATTGAGTTCGGCGTAATCCAGCGTAACGCCCTCGCCGACCAGCGCCGTTGCGTTCGGCGTGCGCTCCGCCTGCGCCTCGAAAATTTCATGAACGCGGCCATCGCGCGGAAATTCCCGGGCCGTATCGTTCCAGTTTTCGAGGACGCGGCGACGCTCGCGATCGTCGAGCATGGTCAGCTCGGAGACCGGCCGCTCGCTTTCTTCGACCATCGCGCGCAACAGGCGCAGCCAACAGTCGCGGACACGTACAGCGGTGTCGGCATCGAATAATGCGGTGGCGTATTCGAGTTTGCCGACGATGGCGCCATCGCGTTCGGCGACATCGAGCAACAAATCGCATTGCACCGATGTGGTGTCCGGCACGATCTCGGTCGCCGCGATGCCCGGCATCTCGATAAGCGTTTCTTCCTGGTTCTGCAACGCAAGAATCGCTTGGTAGATCGGCGTGTGCCCGGTGTTTCGCGGCGGATTCACCGCCTCGACCACTCGGTCGAACGGCAGATCCTGATGCGCTTGCGCATCGAGCACATGGCGGCGGACTTGCGTCAACAACTCCGCGACGGTCGGCGCCCCGCTGAGATCGATCCGCAGCGCGAGGGTGTTGACGAAGAAGCCGATCAGCGCTTCGATTTCGACTCGCTGTCGGCCGGCGACCGGGCTCCCGACGACCACGTCGTCCTGATTGGCCAGACGTCCGAGCGTCAACGCCCAACTGCCGAGCAGCGTCATGTACAAGGTCGCGCCGTGCTTGCGCGCGAGCGTTTTCAGTTGTGCGGTCAGTTCCGGCTCTACCCGTATCGCGACGCTGGCGCCGGTGAAATCCTGTTGCGCCGGTCGCGGTCGATCCGTCGGCATTTCCAAAAGCGGCGGCGCGCCGGTGAGCGCTTTGCGCCAGAATGCGACTTGCGCATCGTGCCGTTCGCCCGATAGCCATTGCCGCTGCCATGCGGCGTAATCGACGTATTGAATCGGCAGGGCCGGCAGATCGAAAAGCGCCTCGGTCGGCGCGTTTTCGACCTCTCCGGCGTAGAGCCGGCCGATCTCTTCGTAAATCAACCCCATCGACCAACCGTCGGCGACGATGTGATGGACCGTCAACTGCAACTCGTGCGCTTCGTCGTCCAATCGCACCAACTGCGCGCGGAACGGCACATCGCGACGAAGATCGAACGGCGCCGCGAACAACGTCGCACCGGCCTTCGCGCAGGCGCGTTCGCGCGCGGCGAATGCCCTTTCGTCGCCGTAACGCTGGTCGGCATCGCCGTTGTCGGAGGCGTCGCGGTCGTTGTAGACGTCGCGCAAGTCGATCGCGCCCAGCGCGAATTCCGGGTCGAGATCGATCGTCTGCATCGGTTCGCCGTCGGCCAGCACGAAACGGGTACGTAACGCCTCGTGGCGCGCGATCATCGCCCGTATCGCGCGATCGAGCGCAGCGGTATCGAGTCGGCCTTGTAGACGCAAGGCCCCGTAAATATGGTACGCGCTGCTCGCCGTATCGATCTGAGTCAAAACCCACAGCCGTCGCTGCGCCAACGACAACGGCATCAGCGTCTCGCGCGGCACCGGCTCGATGGCCGAGAGTTCCGACCTTTCTGCGCGATCGATCCGCAACGCCAGTTGCGCCAGCACGGGCGCGTCGAACAATTCGTGTTGCATCAGCTCGACGCCGAGCGCTTGGCGCACTCGCGACATCATTTGCACCGCGAGCAAGGAATGTCCTCCGAGCTCGAAGAAATGATCCTGGCGCCCCACACGATCGATTCGCAAGAGGTTCTGCCAAATCGTCGCCAGCGCGATTTCCGTTTCGTTCTGCGGCGCTTCGTATTCCCGGCGAACATAGGCGTCGTCATCGGGCGCCGGCAGCGCCCGCCGATCGAGCTTGCCGTTCGGGGTCAACGGCCATGCCTGCATGCGAACGTAGGCCGACGGCACCATATAACTCGGCAAGTGCACGCCGAGCGCATCGCGCAGCGATTCGATCGGCAACCTCGCATCGCTGAGGTAATACGCGACCAACTGCTTCTCGCCCGGAACGTCTTCGCGCGCCAGCACCACCGCTTCGCGCACGCCTTCGCATGCGCTCAGTCGCGACTCGATTTCGCCCAGTTCGATGCGGAAACCGCGGATTTTCACCTGGAAATCGTTGCGCCCGATGAACTCGATCGCGCCGCTCGGCAGGCGGCGCACGAGATCGCCGGTCTTATACATCCGCGCATCCGAACGGCCTGCGTACGGATCGGCGACGAAGCGCTCGGAAGTGAGATCTTCGCGTCCGTAATAACCCAGGGTGACGCCATCGCCGCCGATGTACAACTCGCCTGCGACGCCCGCCGGTACGGGCTCTTGGTACGCATCGAGAATGTAAATTTGGGTGTTGGCGATCGGGCGGCCGAGCATGATCCTGGATTGCCCTGCGACGACCCGTTCGATCATCGACCACACCGTGGTTTCGGTTGGTCCGTACATATTCCACAATTCGGCGCCGTCGGCGAGCAGACGCTCGCCGAGGTCCATGTGCCATGCTTCGCCGCCGCACAGCAGGCGCATGCGCGCGGTTGGGCGCCATCCGGCGTCGAGCAGCATGCGCCACGTCGCCGGGGTCGCCTGCATGGCCGTCGCGCCGAAACGCTCGATAGTCGCCGCCAGCGCCTCGCCGTCGGCCGCCGTCCGCCGATCCACCAGCGCGATGCAGGCGCCGACCGACAAAGGCAGCAACAACTCGAGAACCGAGATATCGAACGAAATCGTGGTGACCGCGCAGAAGACATCGTTGGCGTCGAGGCCAGGTTCGTCGGCCATCGACAGCAGAAAATTGACCACGGCGCGATGCGGCACGCACACGCCTTTGGGGCGTCCGGTAGAACCGGAAGTGAAAAGAATGTAGGCGAGCAGCGTATCCGGCGTCGATCGCGACGGCGCATCCCGCATCTCCGCGCTCTTCATCGACGAGATGTCGTCCTCATCGTCGAAGTCGCCGTCGATGGGTAGGCTCATGCGCTGCAAGTCCGCGACCGCCGTTTCGCTGCCTCGGTCGAGCACGCCCTCGCCTTCCGCGTCGATCAGGGCCAGTACCGGAAGGCTATCCTCGATGATTTGCACTAGCCGATCGCGCGGAAACGCGGTATCGAGCGGCACGTACGCCGCACCGGATTTCAGCACGCCCAAGACGGCGACGAGCATGCCGAGGTGACGCGAAGCGCAAATCGCCACGCGATCGCCTTCTACGACCCCGGCGGCGCGCAAACGGTGCGCGAGCCGTTCCGCACGGCGATCGAGTTCCGCATAGGTCAACGTTCGATCGTCGTACATCACCGCCACAGCGTCCGGGACGCGAGCGACTTGCGCTTCGAATAACTGATGAACGCCGAGATCGCGCGGATATTCGCGTGCGGTCAGATGGCGGATATCGAGCAATTCCGATCGTTCGGCATCGCTAAGAATCGGCAGCGATGCGATCGGGCGGCCCTCGGCCATCGTCATGCCCCGCAGTAGGCGCTGCCAATAACCGGCGATACGTTCCGCACTCGTGCGCTCGAATAGCGCAGGCGCATACGCCAGGGCGCCGAAGATCTCGAGTTCGCCTCGATCGTTCGCACGGTCGCCCAGATCGAGATGCATATCGTACTGAACGCGACCGCTAGGCAGTTCCAATCGCGATGAGACGCATGCGTCCGCGGAGCGGTCTTCGCGCCAGGACATGACCGTCTGGAACAACGGCGCATGACGCCGACTTTGTTCCGGCTTCAGGGCATCGATGATCTGGGCCAATCCGAGATCGCTATGCATCGCTGCGCGCTGGCGCTGCGCATGCGTTCGTTCGACGAGTCGGGCGGCGTCCGGGTCGCCGCTCAGGTCGATGCGCAGCGGCAAAGGATCCGTAGATACCGCCATCCCGCCGCGACCGCTCGGCGGATGTCCGATCACGACATCCTGCTGGTCCGACAGCCGACCGAGCAACGCTGTCCATGCGGCGAGCAGGACCGTCTGCAGATCGCCGCCGCAATTCCGAGCGAGGCTCTCCAAGCGCCCTCTGAGCGAAGCATCGATACGAACCTCGATCGACGCGGAAACGAAATCCTGCTGCGACGGGCGCGGACGATCGCCGGGCCATTCGATCAACGCAGGGGCACCCGACAACGCGTCGCGCCAGAATGCGCACAGCGCTTGCTCCGCTTGCGAATCCCGACCCGACTCGGCCGGATGATCGGCGACTGCGGTCTCCGTCGAGGTGATTTTGTTTCCATTCGACATCAGTAAATCCTCTGCTCCTGAATCGCAACCATCCCGCGCTGCGCTATTCCTTACCGCTTCCGTGATCGATCAATGCCGCAAGTGCGCGATCGCCGCGCTCAGCGTCTCGACATTGCGACCGAACTGATTCATCGCCGCGACATGCTTCAGTCGCGTTCCGTAACCGTATTTCAGAAAACCCGACAGCGTTCCGGTCGGGCTGAGATCGACGAACCGGCATTCGCCTTCGCGCACGATCGCTTCGACCGCATCGCGGAAGTTGACCGGATCGCGCGTCACGCGCCAGAAGTGGTCCGCATCCGGTCGCGATAGACGGCCGCTGCTCGCGGGCGAATACTGCGCGGTCGTCGGCGCCGCGATCTCGATGCCGTCGAACGCCGCAAGAAACCCCGGCTCCAACGGCGCCATCAGCGGCGAATGGAACGGATACAGCACCGGCAAGCGCGCCGAGATCACCGAGTCGGACGTCAGTTTCCGCGTCGCCTCCTCCAGCGCTTCGTTGTCGCCGCTGATCACGAAATTCTTGTCGAAGTTGATGCTGCCGATCACGGTGCCGCGGTACAGCTCCGGGCGTTCGTCGAAGTGCGACAGCGGTGCGAGGACGCTGAGCATGCCGCCGGAGACCGATTGCGACTGCATCAATTCGCCGAGCCTGATCGTCAATCGCAGCGCGTCTTCGTGCGCGATCGCGCCGGACACAGATGCGGCGACGTATTCGCCCAAGCTGTAGCCGAGCACCGCGTCGGCGTGCACGCCCGCGTTCGTCACCGCGGCGTTCAAGCTGTAGCCAATGCTGTAGAGGGCCGGGTTCGACAGCAGGATATCGGTCATATCCCGCCACTTGTTCGCGTCGTCGTACAGCTCGGCGATCATGTCGCGGCCGGTGGCGTCGCGATAGATGCGATTGCAGTCGTCGAACGCAGCGCGGAACGCGGCATCGGTCGCGTACAACTCGCGCCCCATGCCGTAGTACTGCGAGCCTTGGCCGGAAAACATGAAGACGGTGCGCGGCGCTTCGCTCGTGCGCGGGCCGGGCATCGGAACGCCAGCCGCGGCATCGGAAGAGGCGTCGGAACCGACATCGACAGATGGCATCGGATCTTTACGTATCTTCACGAACAGCCCGGACAACACCGTGCCCGGGCCGACTTCTTCCAACGCGACCTCGCCCTGCGACAGCAGCCACGACATGGATTCGTACCAGTTCACCGTATGACTGATCTGCTCGATCACCTGCGGCAAATACGCATCGCGCGCATGCGGTCGCGCGGTGCGATTCGAAATCACATCTTTCTGCAGCGGGCGCAGCGATTGGGTCGCGATGTAGTCCGCGAATTGCGCCTGGATATCGCGCATCCATCGCGAATGGAACGCGGCGCTGACGTTGAGCCGCGCGAAACGCGCGCCCGCTTCGGTGAATACCGGCTGACAGCGTTCGATATCTTCGTAAAGACCGGAAATCACGATTTGACTGCCGGAGTTGATATTGGCGATATCGATCTCGGCGAGGCCGGCCTCATCCAGCAAGGCGCGCACGCGGGTCAAATCGGGACCGATCACCGCCGCCATCGCGCCTCGCGGCGCCTTCGACATCAATTCGCCGCGTTTGGCCACCAAGGCGACGCCGGTTGCGAAATCGAAGGCGCCCGCCGCGAACAGCGCATTGAATTCGCCAAGGCTGTGGCCGGCGTAGACATCGGGAAGCGCCGCGCCATCGTCGCGTTTGGCGAGGAAGGACAGCGCCGACACCGCGAACAACGCAGGCTGCGTGAATTCGGTCCGGTTCAACATGCCGTCCGGGTCTTCCAGGCACAGCGTACGCAGCGAATAGCCGAGCACTTCATCCGCTTGCGCCGTCTCGCGCGCATAGCGCTCGAACAGCCCTTCGCCCATGCCCTTGCGCTGCGAACCTTGCCCCGGGAACACCCAGACCGATGTCATCGTCCGATTCTCCTGCGCCGGCTCAGGCCTGAGCCGCGCGATCGCCGAGATGGGCGGTCACCACATCGACCACATCCTGCAGCGTGTAACGGTCGCGCTTGGCGGTATCGTCGATCCGAATATCTAGCCTCTGTTCCAACTCGTACCAGATTTCGAGCATTTCCTTCGATTCGATCCCCAGGTCGCCGCCGAGATAGAAATCGGATTCGACCGAATCGGCGGTGAAGCCGGTGCGTTTGATTTCGTTGATGGTGGCGATGACTTCTTCCAAAACGTTCATGAGTGCTTCCGCGATTTCGATGTGATTGCGATGTGATGTTGTAGCGTCGGAGATCTATAGCGTCGGAGATCGATGTTTCGCCGCTGCTTTATCATCGCCGCCAATCGAGATCGGCGGCGATGAAGCGTCGTCGAACCCTC
>JAGNNB010000156.1 GCA_017990865.1 Lysobacteraceae bacterium | reverse complement strand
GATCAACACAATCTGTTTGATCGGCGCATCGACCGGCGATGTCGACTCGGCCCGCCATTCGGCCGTATACAGCGCATCCTTCAAGGGCGCGGGGACCGGCATCGTCTCGGAGGTGTCGGGCGCCGGTTTCGATGCCGCCGCCGCAAGGCTGGAGACGATGGGAACGAGCGGACGCACACTCAAGCCGCGGAACGCCACGCAGCCTCTGCCGCCGTCCACGCCGTCGAGAATGTCGATATCGAATTTGTCGTCGCTGCCCCGGCTGCGTTGCACATACGCATACGCCGGGCCGACCGGCGCGCGTCGGATCAGTACGTCGTCGATCGCGAACGGAATCGCCGCGCGCACGTAGAACTCGCCACCGAGCGCGCTGAAGAACGCCACCGCCGCCTGCAAAGCCGCATCGGCGATGCCCGGATGCAGTACGTAATGATCCGAATCCTCGCCGATCGAGGCCGGAAGTTCGATCTTGGCGAGGCCATAGTTCGGCGCGACGTACAGATCCTGCATGATCCGGTGCGCCGGGCCGTATTGCAGCCCTTGTTCGGCGAAATCCGCGTAAATCTCATCGGCGGTACGCCACTGTTCGTGCGCGCCCGCGACCAGCGCGCCGATCGTCGGCGACGATTCGATCACGCCGGATTCCAGCGATGCCAAACCGCGACAGAGCGCCTGCGTCGCGGCACCGTCTTTATGGATGGAAATGCGGAATTCGAAATCCAGATGCTGCGTTTGGTCCGTGGCGTCGATCGGCGTCAGCGCGACCTCCACCACCGTACGCTGGTCGCCGACGGTCAGCGGGCGCAACCAGATCACATCGGCGATCCGCACCGCGTACGAGTCGGGCGAAGACCCCAGATCCAACATCTGCACGATCGCGGCGCGCACCATCTCCAGATACGCCACGCCCGGCAACGTGCGTTGACCGCGCACGATATGGTCCGCCAGAAAGAATTCGCTGCCGTCGAACACCGAGAGAAAGCGCTGCAAATCCAGGCTGGGAGCGTTGCGATGCAGCAGCGGATGGAAACGCGGCTGGTCGTCGATGCGGCGGCGCTGGCTGTCGTCTTCGACTGCGTCGGTCTCGGGCAGCCAGAAGCGGTGACGCTCGAACGCATAGACCGGCAGACGCACGCGACGCGCGGGCGCCTGCGGATACAAGACGTTGCCGTCGATCGCGGCGCCGCGCTGGAACAATCCGGCCAGCGTCGCGAGCGCCTCGCCGAGCTGCGATTTTTTCAGCTTCGGCAACCGCGCCGACAGCGCCGCGGCTTCGGCGTCGAGCGCCTGTGCCTGCGCTTCGTCGAGGGACTCGGGAGCGGCGCTCGTCGTGTCGTCTTCGGATGAGAGAAGCCCGATCAATGCTTCGACGCTATCGGCCACGCAAGCGAAACGCAGCGGTAGGTGATCGCGTTCCAGCAACAAAGCGCGCGCGATGTCGTCGAGCGTATGCTCGCCGCCGTCCGCGCGCAGCCATGTCGCCAGATCGTCGCGGCGGCGGCGCAATGCGCCGGGTGTTTTGGCCGACAATACGATCAGACACGGGGTCGGCGCGGCCTTGCGCGCGCGCTTCGCAGGCGCTGCGGGCGCCGGAGGTTCTTCCAACACCAGATGCGCGTTGGTTCCGCCGAAACCGAACGAACTCACGCCCGCGCGCAGCGGCGTGTGGTCGCCGCGCCGCGGCCATGGGCGGGTTTCGTCGAGGATATAGAAAGGCGTGCCGTCGATGGTGACGCGCGAATTGAGCGAACGGAAATCGTGGAAGCCCGGCAATCGCCGATGCTGGAACGCCAACAACACCTTGGCGACGCCCGCCATGCCGGCAGCGGCTTCCAAATGGCCGATATTGGTCTTCGCCGAACTCAGACCGCAGTAGGCGTCATCGAGCGCGATGCCCTGCTCTTCCGACAAGCGCGCGAAGGCTTGGCGCAGCCCTTCGAATTCGATCGGATCGCCCTTGGCCGTGCCGGTGCCGTGCAGTTCGACGAAATTCACGCTGGAAATCGGCACGCCCGCGCGTCGGTGCGCGTCGACGATCACATCGGCTTGCGCCTCCGAGCTGGGATAACTCAACGTATGCGTTTTGCCGCAGTGATTGACCGCGCTGCCCTTGATCACGCCGTAGATCAAATCCTTATCGGCGAGCGCTTTCTCCAGCGGCTTGAGCACGAAAAACCCGGCGCCTTCGCCGCGAACGTAGCCGTCGGCGCGATCGTCGAGGGTCTTGCAGGAACCGGTGGGTGACAGCGTGCCCATCTTCGACACCGAGATGTGTCGCGCGGAATTGAGAATCAGGCTGATGCCGCCGGCGAGCGCCATCTCGCACTCGCCCTTCTCGAAGGACTGGATCGCCAAATGGATCGCGTTGAGCGCGCTGGAACACGCGGTGTCGACCGGAAGACTGGGGCCGCACAAACCGAAGACGTGCGACACCCGATTGGGCACCACCACGGTCGCGGTACCGGTGTAGTGATACGGTTCGATCGGAACGCGCGCGCGCGCGAGCAGTTCTTTGTAATCGTGATGGGTGACACCGGCGAAGACGCCGACGCGACGCCCGCGCAAGGACGATGGCGGAATGCCCGCGTCTTCCAGCGACGCCCACGCAAGCTCGAGCATGATCCTCTGCTGAGGATCCATGTTCTGGACGACTTTCGGCAAAATCCCGAAAAATTCGTGATCGAAGCGATCGACGTCCTGGATGAAGCCGCCCCAGCGGCTGAAGGTCTTGTTGACCTCCAACTTCGGGTCGCCCCAGATCGGTCGCCAATCCCAACGATCGGGCGGCACCTCGACGACCGTAGACTTACGGCCTTCGAGGTTTTTCCAGAATGTGTCGCGATCGTGCGCGCCCGGGAAACGGTACGCGACGCCGATAATCGCGGTGTCCATTGGCGCTCCTACGCTCACAATCGCTCCAAACGTCCGCTCCAATCCCCTTAGAGCGACGTTGTGTACTGACCTAAATTAGCGATTTCGATAAAAATTCTCAATCGATCATCGCGTTTCCGTAGATCAGGAACGCGACAACTGCGCGATTGCGGACATCATTCGTCGCGCATTACGACGTTTCGACGTCGAATCGTCACTCGCGGCGCATTACTGAACTCGCTAGAGCAGAAATCGAATGCGCTGCGATATGCGCAGAACATCCGCTTTCGCGATTTCCAGCGTCGTCGCTCGCATGCAGCCAGCCTGACGACGTTAGTGGAAAACCATGTCTTCGGTATGACATGCCTCAATGAAACACCGCAGACATCGCACAATCGTCCTTTTTCCGGGTCTCACGCGATGCGACGAAGGCGCGGTTTCGGCGACGAATTTCAGCGGCGAATTTCGCCGACGCGTGCGGCGCGACGCCGAAGCGGGCCCGGCGCCGACCGCGATGACGGCCGCGATAAAGATTTCGTCGCCCGATTTTCGCTCGATACCGGCGCGGCGACTCAGCGCTCAAACCGCCAAATTGATCCAGGTGGCTTTCAGTTCGGTGTATTTCTCGAACGCATGCAAGGACTTGTCCCGGCCATTGCCGGATTGTTTATAGCCGCCGAACGGTGCGGTCATATCGCCGCCGTCCCAATAGTTCACCCAGACGCTGCCGGCGCGAAGTTTGCGGGCGACGCGGTGCGCGCGACCGATATCGCGGGTCCACAGGCCGGCGGCCAAACCGTATTCGGAATCGTTGGCGAGGCGCAGCGCCTCGGCTTCGTCCTCGAACGCGATCACCGACAGCACCGGGCCGAAGATCTCTTCCCGGGCGATGGTATGGCGGTGGTCGACTTCGTCGAAGACAGTCGGTTCGAGATAACAACCGCCGGCCACCACGTCGGCGCGCCGGCCGCCGAGCAGCAGCTTGGCCCCTTCGGCTTGACCCTTGGCGATGTAATCCAGCACACGCGCGGTCTGGCCCTCGTCCACCATCGCGCCCATCGGCGCGCCGGGTTCCAATGGGTGGCGCGGCTGCATCTTGCGCCCGGCCTCGACCACGGCGGCGACGAACTCGTCCTTGATCGCACGCTGCACCAGCAGACGCGAAGCCGCAGTGCAGACCTCGCCCTGGTTGTAGAAAATGCCGCCGGCCGCGGCGCGGGCCGCTTCGGCCAGGTCCGGCGCGTCGGCGAAGACGATGTTCGGACTCTTGCCGCCGCATTCCATGTAGGCGCGTTTCATGTTCGAGCGCCCGGCGCACTGCAACAGATGTTTGCCGACCGCGGTCGATCCGGTGAAGACAAGACCATCGACCTCCATATGCAGGGCCAGCGGCTCGCCGGCCCCTTTCCCGAAACCCGGCACCACGTTCAACACGCCCGGCGGGATACCCGCTTCGATCGCGATCTCCGCCAGACGCAACGCGGTCAGCGGCGATTTCTCGGACGGCTTGAGTACCACCGAATTGCCGGTCGCCAGCGCCGGAGCGATTTTCCACGCGGCCATCAGCAGCGGGAAATTCCACGGCACGATCGCGCCGATCACACCCAACGGCTCGCGGGTGGTCAGGCCCAACTCGTCGGGGCCGGTGGCGGCGACTTCGCCGTAGACCTTATCCAATGCCTCGCCGGTCCAGGCCATGCAGCGGATAGTCGCGCCCACATCGACGGCGCGCGCGTCGCCGACTGGTTTGCCCATATCCAGCGATTCGATGACCGCAAGCTCATCACCATATTTTTCAATCAGTTGTGCGAACTTTATGAGAACTTTCTTTCGGTGCGTAGGCTTGGCCTCGGCCCACACGCCGGATTCGAAACTGCGCCGCGCCGCCGACACTGCGCGTTCGATGTCCTCCTGGTCGCATTCGGCGACCCGGCCCAGGACGCGGCCATCGATCGGGCTGATGCAGTCGAAGGTCTTGCCGCTGGCGGCATCGACATAGCGGCCGTCGATAAAGGCTTGGGTCCGGAACGACAGGCCGTCGGCCAAGGCTTGCCAGGTGTCGCGGGTGCGAGGGGCGTTCATGCGGGTGTCTCCAAGGTGCACGACGGCCGGAACCGTCGAATTTGTGGCATTTTTTCGGGCGAACGGCGGTCAGAACGTGGCCGGGGTGTTCGCGCTGACGATGATCACGGCGTCCTCGCCGAGGTTGCGGAAGCGGTGCGGCGTGCGGCTTTCGAAGTAGTAGGCGTCACCCGGTTGCAGCACCCGGACCTGATCGCCCACGGTCACCTCGACTTGGCCGGAGACGATCACCCCGCCCTCCTCGCCGTCGTGAGTCAGCATGCTTTCGCCGGTATCGGTGCCCGGCGGCATGACCTCGCGCAGGATGCACATCTGCCGCTGCGGGCGGCGTTGGCCGATCAAGAAGTAGTGGATGTCGTTGTTGCCGACGTCCGGCTGCTCGGTAGAGGCGTAGAACGGGTCGTCGATCGACCCCGCGGCCAGGTCCATGGTGAAGAAATCGGCCAGCGAAATCGGGAGACCATCCAGGACCTTTTTCAACGAGCTGACCGAGGGGCTGACCTTGTTCTGCTCGATCAATGAGATCGTGCTGTTGGTGACGCCCACCCGCTTCGCCAACTCGCGCTGGCTCAGTCCTTTGGACTTGCGAACCCACTGCAGACGCGCGCCGATATCCATGCCTGTCCATCGATTCTGATGATGCGGCTTACTTTACACCGGCCACGCATTCGGCATGTTGTAAAGTTTTTTCAACACGCTAAGCTGCGCCGACTGGTCTTTCCCTTCGGCCCGCACAGGCCGACGCGCCATGGAGCCTCCGATGCACGATCACGACGGTATTGGTCCGGACGCCGCCGATGCGGCTGCCCTGGCCGAGCACTACGGCCGACAAGCCACTCAGGCGCCGGGCGCGATGGACGCGTTCTGGATGCCCTTCTCCGCCAACCGCCAGTTCAAGTCGAACCCGCGGCTGCTCGCCAGCGCCTCCGGCATGTTTTACCGTTCGGTGGACGGTCGCGAGATTCTCGACGGCACCGGCGGGCTTTGGTGCGTCAACGCCGGCCATGCCCGGCCGCGCATCGTCGAGGCGGTGAAGAAACAAATCGAAACCCTCGATTTCGCACCGACCTTCCAAATGGGGCATCCGCTGCCGTTTACGCTGGCCGAGCGCTTGGCCGAGATCGCGCCGCCGCATCTGAATCGGATTTTCTTCACCAACTCCGGCTCGGAGTCGGTCGACACCGCGCTCAAGATCGCCCTCGCCTATCACCGCGCCCGCGGCGAAGGCCATCGCACCCGGTTGATCGGGCGCGAGAAGGGCTATCACGGCGTCGGCTTCGGCGGCATTTCGGTCGGCGGCTTGCCGAACAACCGCAAATGGTTCGGCAGCCTGCTGCCGGGCGTGGATCACATCCGTCACACCCTCGATCTGGAGCGCAATGCTTTCAGCCGCGGCCTGCCCGCGCACGGCGCGGAACTCGCGGACGATCTGGAACGGCTGGTGTTGCTGCACGACGCCAGCACGATCGCGGCCGTCATCGTCGAGCCCGTCGCCGGTTCGGCCGGCGTGGTGCTGCCGCCGCAGGGCTATCTCAAGCGTTTGCGCGAGATCTGCGACAAGCACGGCATCTTGTTGATCTTCGACGAAGTCATCACCGGGTTCGGCCGCATCGGCAAAGCGTTCGCAGCGCAGCGTTTCGACGTGATGCCCGACATGATGACCACCGCCAAAGGTTTGACCAACGGCTGCGTGCCGATGGGCGCGGTGTTCGTCGCCGACAAAATCCAACAAACCTTCATGCAGGCTCCGGACAACGCGATCGAATTGTTCCATGGCTATACCTATTCCGGTCATCCGCTCGCCTGCGCCGCTGCGCTCGCGACGCTCGATACGTACATCGAAGAAGGCCTGTTCGAGCGCGCCATCGAGTTGGAGACCTATTGGGAAGACGCCTTGCATTCGCTGCGCGGCCTGCCGAACGTGATCGATTTGCGCAATTGCGGGCTGATCGGCGCGATCGAACTGTCGTCTCGACCCGGCGCGCCCGGCGCACGCGCCTACGATGTGTTCACGCGCTGCTTCCACCAGGAAAATCTGCTGATTCGCGTGACCGGCGACGTGATCGCGCTGTCGCCGCCGTTGATCCTCGAACGCGGCCATATCGACCGCATCTTCCAGACCCTTGCGCATGTGATCGCCGAAACGGCCTAATGCGCGCCAACCCAACCC
>JAGNNB010000155.1 GCA_017990865.1 Lysobacteraceae bacterium | reverse complement strand
CCGAGCAGGCCGACCACGATCAGGATCGCGGCGAAAATGTAGAGCAGGGTTTGGTTGTCCATGACGTCCGACGAGCGCGCAGAACGGTCTGCGCGCGCATGATGGCACGCGAGGCGCCGCGGACGCATAGGCCATCGGTGGGGCGGCGATGCCGCGTTCGAAGGCTGGAACGAACACGGCCCGCCGAAGCGGGCCGTGCGAATCGTCGTTGCGTGCGGCGGGCGCTGTTCAGTTCTGGAACGGCGTGTTTTCCGCGAAGTACTCGTGGCTGTCGGCGTTGTCCACCGCCAACGCCGGATCGGTGTTGGCCAAGTTCCTGGCCCCGGTTTGGCCGTAGATATGATCGTCGGTGGAGGCCACGATGTTGAAGTGACTCATCTCGTGAATCAGCGTGCCGGCTTTGGAGTCGGTGCCCAGCAGCGGGGCTTGCCAGAACGCGCCGCAGAGATAGATCTGGTAATGCTCCGACTTGAACACGTAGGCGTAGGTGTTGTTCGGATCCGGCACCGCGGTGCAGTTGCAATTGAGCGTGAGCGCACCGTTGTTCTGGTCCATCGCCGTGTCGATGCTGACGAAGTGCTGCTGCGCCGTGCTGTAGCGCGTGGAGGTGTAGGCGCCGAACCACGAGGTATAACGCGCGCCGGCCGTGCCGCTGTTGAGATAGCCCTTGGCGTTTTCGGCGTAGTTGCGCGCGGCGATCACGGCGTTGCCGAGCTGATCCTGACGATCGGTCGTGCAGCCGACGTAGGTCAGGTTCAACCCGAACGCCGAGTTGGAGTTGTCGCGGCGCGAGCTGAACACCGGCGGACGCGGACGGCCGTTGGCGGGCGTGACCGCGGCGACCGCGCGCACCTGGATCGGCGCGCTTTTCGCGGCCATCGGTGCGCCGTTGGTTTGCTGGAGGCGTTCGCTGCCGGTCAGGGAGGCGAACTGCAGCGGCGATTCGAACGACACGGTGTAGTGGCCGCCGGCGCTCATGTCGTAGGCGACGGAGAGGTCGACGACCGTGCGATAAGTCCGGCCCGGGCGCAGGATCGCGAAATCCGAGGCGCTGGGCGGGCGGCGTTTGACCATCGCGCCGTCGAAGGGCACCGGTTCGCCGTTCCGGCTGACCCGAAAGACGTTGGACTCGTGCATCGCCGAGGGCAATTGCCAGTACGGGATGCGGACCGTCTTCCGGCTGGTATTGGTCAGCACCACTTCGACGCGGTTGTCGCCGACGGCGTAAAGGCCGACGCGAAGAGGGTTGGTTTTCGCCAGATTCGCGCGGGGCGCGGCGAGATCGGCTTCGTAGAGGCGTTTGAGCAGCGGCGCGGCGCCGACATCGCCCGAAAGACCGGCGATGGCGCCGGTCAGCGCGGTGACGCCAGCGATCGCGGCGGTGGCGAAGAAACGAGAGCTGCGGTGCGAAGAGGTCTGACGCATAGGGTTCTCCCGCCCGGGCAGAGGAGGGCCGGGCTCGATCGAATTCACTGCCGATCCTATCAGGTCGAGACAGGACGAGCATGTGCGCGCCGCCGGACAGTCGCGGCGGGCGCCGTACCGCGCGCTGATATCCAGGCCGCTCGGCGAATCGCGCACGCCCGATCCCATCAATGGCATGGCCCGCGAAGCGGGCCATGCCTTGTCGCCTTGTCGTGCCCGAATTGACCGGTTCGGTCCGGTCGATTGAGCTTGCCCGACTCAGTTCTGCGCCGGGGTGTTTTCGGCGAAGTACTCGTGGTTGTCGGCGTTGTCGAGCGCACGCGTCGGGTTGCTGGTGGCCAGACTTCTCGCGGCGCTCTGGCCGTAAGCCCAGTCGTCGGTACCGGCGACCACGTTGAAATGACTCATTTCGTGGATCAGCGTGCCGGCTTTGGAGTCGGTGCCGGTGTTGGGAGCGCTCCAGAACGCATTGCAGACATAGATTTGATACGGCTGGGTCGGATAGACGTAAGCGTAGTAGTTCTGGTTGCAGCCGCAGTTGATCGTGATCTGGCCGGCGTTCTGGTTGATCGCGGTGCTGATGCTGACGAAATGTTGCTTGGCGGTGTTGTAGCGGCTGGAGGTATAAGCGCCGAACCACGAGGTATAGCGCGGACCGGTCGTGCCTGCGTTGAGATAGCCCTTCGCATTGGTGGCGTAGGTGCGGGCCGAGTTGACCGCGGTTCCCGCGGACGAGGTGCGGGAGCTGCTGCAGCCGACGTAGTTCACGCCGTTGACCACGGCCGTCGGGCCGATCTGCTTCTGCGCGGCGGCGCGATTCAAACGTTCGGTCGGGGTCGCTGCGCCGGCGTCCATCCACACCCGCATCGGCGCGCTCATCGCCACCATCGGCAGGCCATTGGGCTGGACCAAGCGCGCGCCGCCGGAGAGCGAGCCGTATTGCAGCGGGGACGCGAAAGCGACCGTGTACTGCCCGACTTTGGACATGTCGTAGGTGGCGCTCAGGTCGACGACGGAACGAACGGTTTGGCCCGGGCGCAGGATCGCGAAATCGGCCGCGGTCGGCACGCCGCGTTTGATCATGGCGCCTTCGTAACGCACTTCTTCGCCGTCGCGATTGATCGCGAACAGGTTGGAATCGAGCGTGGTCGACGGCAATGCGTAGTTCGGTACGCGAACGGTCTTGCGGCTGGTGTTGGTGACGACCACTTCCACGCGGCCATCGCCCAAGGCCATCATGCCGATGCGCAGCGGGTTGACTTGACTGCGCATCGGCGCGGCGGTCGCGGACGACAGTGCTGCGGCGATGGCGACGCTCAATAGCGCGCCCGTGGCGAGCGCGTTGACGTAACGGTTCTTCATTCCTTTCCCCGAAAGTTGTGTGACCCGCGAATGCGGGCCGGGCGATGGTAGGCGAATGCGCGATGCCGATTCACGCCGCTCTGCAGCATCTCGCAGGCGCTCGGAAAACAGGCGAGCGCGCGGTCATGGTGGGCCATGACGACGAAGCGACCCCGTAAGCGCTCGATGACTCGTGCGTCGCGCTAGCCCCTTGGGGGCAGCTTCGCTGTTCGGGCCGCAACCGGGGGCTGTCCACGGCAGCGCGTCGAGGCGGCATGCGCCGGGCTCGTGGCTCGACTGCGCCGGCCGATTCGGCGCAAACCGCGCGAGTGGGCGGCGAAGCGGCGAGGCGCAAGGATGCCGCGAGTCGAAACGCGCGAGACGAGCGTTTTCGACAATCCGCAGAGGCCGATGTCGAGCAAGCGCCGGAAACGACGACGCCGACGGCGGGAGGCCGTCGGCGTCGAGAAGCGACCGTCGCGCGTCGCGTCGGTGCGTCAGCCCTTGAAGTCCTGATGACAACCTTTGCAGCTCTCGCCGATCTTGGCGGCGGCGGCGTTGACGCCTTCGCAATTGATCGGCGGGCTGGACAACGCGGCGTCCAGCGTGGCGCGCATGGTGCTGGCGTGCTTGACGAAACGCTCGTCGTCGCGCTCGCCCGGGAAGGCGGATTCGAGATCGTCGGCCGTCGTGCGCAGCGCTTTGAGATGCGGGATGGTGTCGGTGGCGGCGCAACGGTTTTCGCTGGCTTTTTGCCCCAATTGCTTGATGTGCCATTCCTGCACGTGCATCAGGCTTTCCGCGAAGGGATCCTGGCGCGCCTTCCATGCGTTGAGCAACATCACCGCCGCCACGGCGCCCAGCACCAGACCGAACAGCAAGACGAAGAGATAGCGCGAGAACGCGGACGATTTCGGTCGAATCTGTTCGGGTGTGGTGGACATGTCGGGCTCCGTTCGGTTTGGGACACATTAACACGCCGAAAACGGGCCCCGTAACCCGCGACCGTTCGCGGCATCCCCGCGCGTCCGCGTTCGCGGTTGCTCCGCTCGGTACGTCGGTCCGATCGTCGCATTCGCCGCGCCCGTCTCCAGGCGCATCGACCGGACGCCCAGACCGGGCTCAACCATGAGGCGCAACGATCGGGCGCGGGCATCGCGCCGAATCGCTTCGGATAAACTGTCGCGATGCGCGCAGAACCCGCCTCGCCCGACGACGCTCTCGACGATGTTTGGACCGAACGCTTCGGTGGTGTCGACCGTCTGTACGGTCGCGGCGCATTGCGCACGTTTTCGCGGGCGCATGTGGCGGTGATCGGCCTGGGCGGCGTGGGCTCCTGGGCGGTCGAAGCGCTGGCGCGCAGCGGCGTGGGGCGCTTGACCTTGATCGACGCCGACGACCTCTGCGTCTCCAACACCAATCGGCAATTGCCCGCGTTGGCCGGCCAGTACGGCCGCGGCAAGGCCGAAGCGATGGCCGAGCGCTGCCGTGCGATCAACCCCGCGATCGAGGTCGAGACGATTCCGAATTTCCTGACGCCCGGCAATCTTGACGAGTTGCTCGGTCGTGGCTACGACCTCGTCCTCGATGCCTGCGACAGTTTCCGCACCAAGGTCGAAGCCATCGCCTGGTGCCGCCGACGCAAGCTGCCGTTGATCGTGGTCGGCGCCGCGGGCGGCCGACGCGACCCCACGCTGGTGCGCGTGCGCGACCTTTCGCGTACCGAACACGATGCGATGCTGGCGTTGATCCGCAAGAAACTGCGCAGCGAGTTCAATTTTCCGAAAAACCCGCAGCGCTACTTCGGCGTGTCGGCGATCTATTCGTTGGAGAACGTGCAGTACCCGCAAGCCGACGGCAGCGTGTGCGGATTGCGCCCGAAACTCGGCGCCGACGCGGCCTTGAAACTCGATTGCGGCGCGGGTCTTGGCGCAGCGACGCACATTACCGGCGCCTTCGCGTTCGCGGCCGCGGGCAAGGCGCTTGAAATACTCCTGAAGCCGAAAGCCGGCGCGACGTCGCCGTAAGCCGGTTCCCGTAGAGCGGAGCGAAGCTCCGCTACGCTCGGCCCGGAGTCGCCGCAGCGGAGCTTCGCTCCGCTCTACTGAATTGCGGCGCGGGTCTTGGCGCTGCGACGCACATCACCGGCGCATTCGCGTTCGCCGCCGTGGGCAAGCGCTCGAAATGCTGTTGAAGCCCAAAGCGTCATAAGGTGCGCCTGAGGCGCACCGATTGGGAAGTCACCATAGGGTGCGCCTGCGGCGCACCGATTGGGAAGTCACCATAGAGTGCGCCTGCGGCGCACCGTCGCTTGGAATTCGCGACATCAAAAAACGGTGCGCCTAGGCGCACCCTATAAGCGCTGATGCGGCATGGAAGCGGCCGATGACGCGAGCGAAATCCCGAACAGCCGTTGCGCGTTGGTGGTCGTCGCTTCGGTCAGCGCATCGGGCGAGATGCCGCGCAATTCCGCGATCGCGTCGCGCACGATCGGCAGCCGCGCCGGCTCGTTGCGTTGTCCACGATGCGCGCTGTCGGGTTGGTCGGGCGCGTCGGTTTCCAATAGCAAACATTCGATCGGCAGCGTCGCCGCCAATCCGCGCAGTCGCTGCGCGCGGTCGTAAGTGACGGGGCCGCCGAGGCCGATCAAAAACCCCAGATCGAACAGCCGCTTCGCCTGATCGGCGCTGCCGGAAAAACTATGGACCACACCGCGCAGAGGCGCGAAGCGGCGGATCGCGGCCATGACATCATCCACTGCGCGCCGAGCATGCACGATGACCGGCAATGCGAAGTCGCGCGCAAGTCGCAGTTGACCGTCGAAATACTCGCGCTGCAGTGCCGGATCCAGGCCTTCGACGAAAAAATCCAAACCGCATTCGCCCACCGCCACAGGACGTTCGCGTTCGATCCACTCGCGCAGCGCGATCAGATGCTCCGGGCGATGCCGTTCCAGATACATCGGATGCAGGCCATACGCCGGGTACAGGCCCGGCGACGCAGCGCAGACTGCGCGCAGTTTTTCCCAACTCGCCGCATCCACCGCTGGCACGATCTGCGCCAACACGCCGACGGCGCGCGCGCGGGCGACCGCAGCGTCGCGATCGGCGTCGAATTCCTCGGCATCGAGATGGCAGTGGCTATCGACCAGCATGCGCGACGCCGATCAGGAGACTTTTTGGCCTTCGATCGGCGGTTTGGCGGATTGCTTCGACGCGTCTACCGTGGCAGCAGGCTTCTTGCGCAAATTCGCCAGCAACATCGCGCCGAGGCCGAGCAGCAATTCGTCGGCGAACGGAATGATGTCGGGAATGAAGAAATCCACGACGAACAAACCCAGCGTCAGCACGAACAGCTTGGGATAACTCAGCCGGCCCAAAAAGCCGATTAAAGGACCGACGAGCGGATTGGCCATGACAGCGCGCCTCAAGAAAGAACGAATGGCGAAACGCTAGCACGCGTTGCCCGACCGCGGGGTTACCCGCGCGGCTTTTTTCCGCAGCGCGTCGCCGATACACGGCTTCGTGCGTCTCGAAACCTCGGAAATCGCGAATTTGGGGCTCCAGACCGACGCTCGCCTGAACGACGGAGCGCGAATTCCGTTCAGTCTCACGCACTTACGCGGGTCGGTTCAGCTCGCCGGTGGTGCAATGCCTCACCCCACAACGCGGCGTAGACCGCAAGAGGACTCCCATGAAACACCAGACACTCGCTGTCGCCATCGCCTCTCTGCTTGTGGGCGGCGTCGCCACCGCCGCGTATCTCAACAATCGAGCGCCCAGGACGATGGAGGCTACGACCGAAGCCGCCACCGCGGCTGCCGATGCGACCATGCCGATCGCGGCGCCCACGCCATCATCGGACGGTTCGGATCTGCCGCCCGACAATCGCATTTCGATCCCGAGCGCCGGCCGCTTGGACTATGCCGAAGTGGTCGCGGTGAAGCCCATTTCCGAGCGCCGCACGCTCTACGGCACCGTCATCGGCACCGAGCCGGTGCGCGAAACCACCGTCGCCACCGTGCCGCGCGAAATCTGCGAGGACGTGGTGGTCCAGGAGCGCTTGCCCGAACGCGACGGCAACGTCGGTGGAGCCGTGGCGGGCGCGGTGATCGGCGGTTTGGTCGGCAACCAGGTCGGCGACGGCAACGGTCGCAAGCTCGCCACCGTGGCCGGCGCCGTCGGCGGCGGCTTCGCCGGTCGCGAAATCGACAAACGCCACGTCGGAGGCAAGGTGGTGAACCGGACCGAACGCCAGTGCCGCACGGAATCGTCCACCACGACCAGCAGCAAAACGGTGGCCTGGAACGTGACCTATCGCGAGCCCAACGGCCGCACCGGCATGCTGCGCAGCGACCAAAAGCCCGGTAAGCGCATCACGCTCGGCACCGAGTCGGAAG
>JAGNNB010000154.1 GCA_017990865.1 Lysobacteraceae bacterium | reverse complement strand
GTTTCGCCGCATCGGCGAGCGCATCGAACCCGACGCGATCGCGCAGCTCGAATCGCCGAAACTGCATGCCTTCTGCCGCGAACTGCTGCATGGCGGCACCGTCGTGGTCACCCTCGGCGTCTCCGGCTGTTTCGTCTCGCACGCGGAGGGCCAGCAGCGCGGCGACGAAACGCTGTGGTATCGCGTCCCGGCCGAATCCGCGAACGCGGTGGACACCACCGGCGCGGGCGACGCGTTCAACGGCGCCCTCGCGGCCTCGCTCGCGCTGCGCCCCGACGCTCCGTTCGCGACGCACATCCGCTACGCCAGCCGCTACGCCGCGCTCTCGACCGAACGCCACGGCGCGGCGCTGTCGATGCCGCGTCAAGAGGAATTGGACGCGCGGTTTCCGGGCTGAGCGAAGCGGGTTGAGCGAACCGGAAAACCGCATCGCTCAAGTCGTACCGAAAAGAACGCCGCGACGTCCCACGCCCGCGGCGCGATTTGCTAACGTGCGCGCACATTCCAGCGAGGAGAGCGTCATGGCCGGCACGTTCACGATCAGCAAGCGCAGCAACGGCGAATTCCAGTTCAATCTCAAAGCCGGCAACGGCCTGATCGTTCTCACCAGCGAAGGCTATTCCGACAAGGCCAACTGCAAGAACGGCATCGAGTCGGTGCGCAAGAACAGCCAGGACGATAAGCGCTTCGCGCGCGAGACCGCGGCCAACGGCAAGTTCTATTTCAATCTCACCGCGACCAACGGCCAAACCATCGGCACCAGCCAGATGTACGCGGACGAATCCGGCCGCGAAGGCGGCATCGCGTCGGTCGCGGAGAACGCGCCGAACGCCGACGTGATCGACAATACGGCCTGATCCTTCATTTTTTCCGACGGCGGCACCACCACCGTCGTCGTCACGAACGCCCGGCCCACGCCGGGCGTTTTCGCGTCCGGCATTACAACAGGCCGGCTTACAATTCGCGCATGCGCATCGGCCCGTATCTCATCGAACCCCGCGTGATCCTGGCCCCGATGGCCGGGGTCACCGATAAGCCGTTCCGGCAGTTGTGCAAGCGTCTGGGCGCGGGCTTGGCGATGTCGGAGATGACCATTTCCGATCCACGGTTCTGGAACACGCGCAAATCGCGGCAACGCATGGATCACGACGGCGAACCGGCGCCGATCGGCGTGCAGATCGCCGGCACCGTGCCCGAAACGCTGGCCGACGCCGCGCGCCATAACGTCGATCACGGCGCGCAGATCATCGACATCAACATGGGTTGCCCGGCGAAGAAGGTGTGCAACGCCTGGGCCGGTTCGGCACTGATGCGCGACGAAGCCCTGGTGGCGCGCATTCTGACCGCCGTCGTCGCCGCGGTGGACGTGCCGGTGACGCTGAAAATCCGCACCGGCTGGGCCACCGACGCGCGCAATGCGCCGACGATCGCGCGCATCGCCGAAGATTGCGGCATCGCCGCGCTCGCCATCCACGGCCGCACGCGCGATCAGCAATACACCGGCATGGCGGAGTACGACACCATCGCCGCGATCAAGGCGATGCTGAAGATTCCGGTGGTCGCCAACGGCGATATCGATTCGCCCGCGAAAGCCAAGCACGTACTGGACATCACCGGCTGCGATGCGGTGATGATCGGCCGCGCCGCGCAAGGCCGGCCGTGGATCTTCCGCGAGATCGCGCACTATCTCGCGACCGGCGGAACGCTGCCGCCGCCGACGCTGACGCAGATTCGCGACATTCTGCTCGGTCATCTCGATCACTTGCACGCGTTCTACGGCGAACCGCAGGGCGTACGCATCGCGCGCAAGCACCTGGGTTGGTATGCGAAGGATCGGCCGGAGAATCGGTCGTTCATGACCGTCGTCAATCGCGCCGAGACTGCGGCCGAACAAACGCGGCTGACGCGCGATTATTTCGATGCGTTGATCGCGGGCGTCGCGCCGGTGTTGCCGACGGCGGCTTGAGTCGCGCATGACATCCGCGCTGTCCGCTTCCGCGCCGAGCTTCGCGCTGTGGTTGGAATTCGAAGAATATGGGGGCGGCTATCCGCAGCCCGACGACGACCCCGACTGCGATTTCTGCAATGCGACGGTGCGAACCGACGGGCGAACGTATGCGCTCAATATTTGGACCTTCGCGTTCCTCGAATACGCGCGTCGGTTCGACGAAGTCAGCGGCGAACCGAAACCCGAGCGCGAACGTTTCCTGCTGCCACCGGATCTTTTGGTCGAACGCCTCGATCGCGCGTCGATCGAAGAGGCGGTTTCGGCCCTACTGCGGAAAGGGCCGTTGCCCGCGCACTGGCGCGTGGGCGACGAAGAATGATCGCGGCACGCGGAGCTCGAATCGACGATGCCGGCGAGACCGCCGGCATCGTGACGGACACGTTCGCGCGTTTCAGCAGTTGGCGATCTGCGAGGGCAGGATAGGCCCGGTGGTCGACGTTCCCACTGTACTGAAGACCGTGAAGTAGTAGCGATCGTCGAACAGTTGCGAACCCACGGCGCCGCCCGTGCCGGCGACCGTGCCGTACAGCCATTGATTGTTGTAGCCGCTGTTCACGTACGACGGCGGGCTGGTGTTGAATCTGTAGGTCGTCGCTTGGATCGCGGTAATCGCCGTATTGTTTCTGAAGACTTGGTAATTGATTCTCCACACCGGGCCGTATGGGCCGGAGTCGGCGGTCTTGCAGGCGCGCGCCGAAGCGTAAGGCGCCAACGGGGGCGCGATGGGGATGTTGGTCCAACCGGCCTTCGCGACCGAAGGCGCCGTCAGGGCGAGGCACAAAACCGCGAACGGGATCGCTATCTTTTTCATCTTGATTCACTCCATGTTGATCAGACGGACAGCAGTTCGAGTGGGTGCTGCGATCAGCCACGATGCTCCGCGCGAAGGCAAAGCACGGGCATCCGTGCGACCGGCCGACGACGGACACGGAGAGCGGCGCGCGAAGGACCTCACGCGTCGTGCTCGACGGTCGTGTCGGCCCGTTCATGCTGAAACCGCGGACGTTAAAGCGACGATCAGATTCGGTTAATTTTTCGCAGTGCGCACCGCATCGGTCTGCATACGATCGTTCGAGAACCGCTCCGCACGCTCAACCCTCGAACGGCTCGATCAACCCGATCGGATTGCCTTCCGGGTCGCGAATCATCGCGAAGCGGTAGCCATCGACCGCCGACGGCGGCATCAGGCGTTCGCCGCCCGCGGCGAGGGCGGCGTCGATCGTGGCCTCCAACGACGCCACGCGCAGGTAGAAGTTGTGCCCGGGTTCGAAACCGGGCATGTCTTTCTGCGCTTGGCCGATGCCGCCCAGCAGCGGCGTGGCCTCTTTCGGGAAGTGCACGTAAGCGAAGCCACCGGTGCCGGTCTCGTACGTCCAGCCGAACACCGCGCTGTAGAACGCTTTCGCGCGCTCCTGGTCCTTGGCGATGATCTCGAACATCACCGACGGGTGACGGTTGTGCGACCGCTTCCCGTGCGGCGCCTCCGACGCGCTCACGACATGCCGCGCTGCGTGCGCACGAACTCGTAGCTCGGGCCGACCGTTTGGCCGGTGTTCGGATCCGCCACGGTTTGCATCATCGCCGCCGACAGTACGCGCAAGTCGTACATCACGCCGATCGCGGCATCCAATCGATCCGGCTCACCGTTGAAGGCCAGATGCAGCGAATTGAGCAGCGTCGAATAGTTGTAGGCGAACTGTTCGATGCGCGCGCGCGCCTGAGTGCCGGGCGCGAAATCGGCGATCTTGCAATTCGGGCGCAGCGGCCACACGCCGTCGGGATCGTAGGCGATCATCTCGCCCGCATAGGCGTAGCCGGTCGGCGTCTGGATCAATTCGCGGCCGGCGACGATCGAACCGAACTTGTAGAAATGCGCGGCATCGTCCGGCGATTGGAACGGCGTGGTCGGCGTGCCCTCGCCTTCGAGTTTGATCAGGTCGATGGCGCTGCAGGCGGTCAGGACATCGACGATCGGATACAGCTTGTCCTTCGCGAACCAATGCGGCGCCACCACTTGCGGCGGCGCGGTTCCGGCGACGAAGATGCCGTTGCCGAGCGCATGGATTTGCGCCTTGATCGCATCGTAGAACTGGCCGATGGTGGCGTATTCGGGTTCGCCGGCCGCTTGCGCGGCCTTCAGCCGCACCGGAATTTCCTCTTCCGGTTGTTCGATCGCCATGAACACGTTTTTCACCACCGGCATCGAGAACGCTTCGATGCCCACCACCAACCCGTCGCCGATCTGCATCGGCAGCGGGCCGGGATAGTTCGGCACGAAATCCGGCGTGTTGATCTGCGGCTTGCCGCCGATCGCGATCAAGATGTTCGCGGCGATGCTCATATGCAGCATCTCCTGGATCACGATGCTGCGGATCAGTTCGCCGATGCGACGGTTGCGGCCCGGACGCAGCGAGAACATCGCGGTGAGATACGGCGGAATCGTGCTGTGCTCCAGCTCGATCGCGTTCTGCAGATAGCGATGCAGTTTTTCCGGCGTATCGGCCTGGCGGATGCCTTCGAGAATGGAGGCGTGCAAGCGCATCATGTGGCGTCTCCCGAGGAAGCCGCATCGCGGCGGCGACGTTCGTATTGCAGGAGAAAGGCGGTCTTGCCGGCGCCTTGCTCCGGCAGCAGGCCGAGATCGGGCTGGGCGCTGCCGAACGACGACGCACCGGACGACGCCACGCCGGAAGAAGCCGCGCCGACGCTCTGCGGCGGCATCACCGGACGGCCCAGACGCGGCAAACCATCGGCATCGGGCGTGGACAGCCACTTCAGAATCGTTTCGCGATCGTCGCGCCCCAAGTCGCGCGTCACCGGCATGTGGTTGGGGTCGCGCTTGGGCAGCGAGAACGCCAACTGCAGCGTTTTGATCCGCGTGCAGACCGAGCTGTAGTCGTTCAGATCGACCACGTAGCGGCTCATGATCGGATAGAGATTGCCGTACTGCGAGAACAGCGGCTGGATGTCGTCGTACCACGTCGGCGCATCGGGCACTGTCTTGCCGCTGAAGGCCAGCACGCTCACGTAGTTCAACGGATTCGACAGATAGCCCGGCGGTTGGCGGTCGAGGCGATACGCCACGCCGTACAACTGCCCGGCGATGTAGCCGCGCGGCGTGCCCGGGCCTTCGGCGCTCATGCGCAACTCGACCGTGGCGCGCCCGTCGGGATCGGTGCGCACGCGATTGCGGAACGAGAACGCGTCGGCGGGCGTGGCGATATCGGGAATCGCCGCATCCGGGCGCGTCGGCGGCGTCATCGTCGCGCCGCCGCCGGAACCGCCCATCAAACCTTGCGTGGGCGTGAGCAGAATGTCGGTTTCGGCCATCGGCCGGCCGAAGCGGCTCGCGCGCAATTCCAATGCGCCGGTTTCGCCCGGGTCCAAACGGAACACGAATTGATCGGCGCGCACGTACTGCCCGTCGAGCGTTTCCTGCAGCAGCACTTTGAACGACGACGAGGACGGTATCGGCGACAACAGCACAAGTGGCCGTTCCTGCAGCAGTGCCATCGCGTCCGGCACGCCATGCAAATCGAAATCCTGCACGCCTGCCGTTTGCGTGTACCAGTTGGGATCGCGATACGGCAGTTCGCCGATGATCGCCACCTGCGGCGGCGCCACCGCCGCCATGGTCGCCGGCACGTTCTCGCGCAGCACGCCCACAAACACCTGACCGATATCCAGCAGACCGCTGTTGGCGTCCTGGATCGGGAAAGTATTGCCCAGGTCGAGCGTCAACAGCCGCGCAGCGGTATCGAGCCGCCCCTGCACGTTGTACACGCCGCCGGCCGGCACCATCAGCGAGGCCGTGGTGTCGGCGACCATTTGCCGACCGAACACATAATGCTTCGGCTCGCCGCGTCGGTACGGGCCGATGCTGCCGACCACGTGACCCATGGTGTAGCGCGGGATCGTGGCATCGCGGCCGTAGCCGAAGACGTTGAAGCAGATCGAAAGCATGCCGTCGTCGCTGCGATCGCGCAGCGCGCGCAGCAACGGCGAATCCAGACGCTCGGCCCACGCGGTCGCGTCCAACACCGACTGGTAGTTCGCGGCGAGTTGTTGATCGCGCGGCACGCCGTTCTGCTGCCGCTTCCACAAATTGCAGAACGGACCGGGCACGAATTCGCCGCTCAGCGCTTCCTCGCGCGCGGCGTCGAGCAAGCGCACCTGCATGCCCCAGATTTCCGAGACCATCTGCTGCTGCGGATCCAGATCGACCAATTTGCCCGGCGCGCGCCGATCGGCATTTTCGACCAGCATGCCGATCGCCGGATCCTGGCTGGGATCGGTCAACGCGAGACCGTCGAGCATGCCGCCGGTGACGACGCAGTCGAGAAACCGATACACCCCGGTGCCTTCCGGGTTCCAACTGCCGTTCTGGTTGAGCTGTTGATATTCCGGCACGAACGATGCGCTTTGGAAGGCGCGCACATCGTTGTTGATGGTGGAGACATCGGCCTGAAACCAACCCGCGAAATGCAGCCGTGGCGAATCGAGATAACTCATCGGAAATCCCCTGTTGCGTGGAGTGCGGCGTCTTGCGCGGCGACGCGCTGGCAGGCTGTTGAAAAACAGCCTGCCAGCGCAGCCAAGGATGGCTGCGACGACGAAGCGAGCGCGTAAGCGATTGATTCGTCGGGAGCGAGTCCGGACATGTGCCGGACTCGCGACTTGAAAAACGATCAGGAAGATCGTTTTTCAACAACCTGTTGTGGCGAATGCCTCAGCGGCGTACGTCCGGGTTCATGTCCGACCAACTGGCGCCCGCAGGCGTTTGCGGCGTGTCGCCCAGGCCTTCGCGCTTGGCAGGGCAATCGCCTTCGAACAGACAGCACCATTCCGGTTCGGCCGGGCACATCTTCGCGACTTGATCCCAGGTGTGGCGCGGATCGGGCTTTTGTTCGCGGAAGCTGCTGTAGTTCTGGCTCACGATCGGCGCGTTCGGCGGATCGGTCGGCGAGCCGGAGAAGTAGAACGACTGCGGATGGCGATACGCCACGGCGTTGGGATTCGTCGGATCGTCGGAGGTGGCTTCGCGCCAGAACGAATACCCGAACAGAATCTTTTGCGGGCCGACTTCGCGCGCGTAGGCCTGGATCGCGCCGCCCAGATGCGCGCTGCGCCCGGCGTCGTACGGCAGATGTTTGATGAAGTCGCGCCGCGGCGGGTGATTCTTCGGCGAGAACTTGCAGC
>JAGNNB010000153.1 GCA_017990865.1 Lysobacteraceae bacterium | reverse complement strand
GGACGGTCCCGGCGGGGGGTGGAAGGCGGGTCGGCCCCGGTTTCATGACAATAGGGTTTCGTCAGGATGAAACAATCGAGGCGGATGTCATTCGGATGTCATAATTTGGACTTACTCTGTTCATCTCATTGTCATCGAGGCGTCGCCATGTTCTCCCTGCAAACCATCTTCGGCTCCGGTAAGCAGTTCTACGCTCTGCTGGATGAAGCCTCCGATGCCGCTCACGAGAGCGCCAAGGCGCTGCATTCGATGATGAAGGCACCCGACCGCCAGCCGGCGTTGGACGCTTTCAAGCTCGCCCGCCAGCGCGAGCGCGCCGCGTCCGACAAGATCGGCAAGGCCCTGGTCGAAAGCTTCATCACCCCGATCGAGCGCGAAGACATCGAAGCGCTCGGTTCGGCGCTGTACAAAATTCCCAAGCAGATCGAGAAATTCGCCGATCGCTATTCGCTGGCCATCCACCACCTGGACGGCATCGACTTCGCGCCCCGCGCGGCGATGCTGGAGCAGGCCGCTTCGGTGGTGGTGGAGATGGTGCACGCGATCGAAACGATGAACATCGATCGCATGACGCAGCTCAACGAGAAACTGCGCTCGATCGAGAACGAAGCCGACCGGCTGATGCTCGAACTCTATCGCGACATCTATTCCGGCAAGCTCGACAGCCTGCAGATGTTCCTGCTCAAGGAATTCTTCGAGATCCTCGAAAAAGCCATCGATCGCTGCCGCGAAGCGGGCGTCGTCGCTTATCAGATCGTGCTCAAAAACAGTTGATCGCCGCTGCGGCGCGCGCGTTACGTCCGCGTCCGCGAGGACGCACGCCGCTCGCAAAATCCGCACGACACCGCACGACACCGCATCGAAGAGGCTTCCGTGCTTACTCTCGTTCTTATCGTCATTCTGGCCGCGCTCGTTTTCGAGTTCATCAACGGCTTTCACGACACCGCCAACTCGATCGCGACCGTCGTCGCGACCAAAGTACTGACGCCCGGCAAGGCGGTGATTCTGGCCGCGGGCATGAACTTGATCGGCGCCTTCTGGGGTACCGCGGTCGCCAAGACCATCGCTTCGGGTTTGATCGATACCGAGGTGGTGATGGTGACCTCGCAGGTGATTTTGTGCGCGCTGATGGGCGGCATCACCTGGAACCTGATCACGTGGTGGCTCGGTCTGCCATCGTCCTCGTCGCATGCCCTGATCGGCGGCCTGTGCGGCGCCGCGTTGGCCGCCGCCGACAATAATTTCGGGGCTCTGATCTGGTCGAAACTCGGCGACGAGGGTTGGACCAGCAATAAGGGCATCCTGTGGAAAGTGGTGATCCCGATGGTCAGTTCGCCGATCGCGGGATTCACGCTGGGCGTGTTGATTCTGGCATTGCTGTACGCCTTGATCTTCGGCTTCTCCAAGATCGGCGGGGCGCTGGGCAAGCTATCGCGGCCGCGTTGGGTCAACGCGATCTTCGGTAAAGCGCAGTTGGCATCCGCCGCTTACATGGGCTTCGCGCACGGCACCAACGACGCGCAGAAGACCATGGGCATCATCGCGCTCACCATCTACGCCGCGCAGAGCGCCGGCACGCTCGACGTGCTGCCCGCGTGGGCGCAGTTCCTGCACCCCGACGGCGGCGAGAAAGACATCGACGCTTGGATCGTGATCACCTGCGCGGTGGTGATGGCGGCCGGCACCGCGATGGGCGGCTGGCGCATCATCAAGACCCTTGGTCACAAAATGGTTAAGCTGCACCCGATCGACGGTTTCGCGGCGGAAAGCGCCTCGGCCACCATTCTGATCACCGCCGCGCATTTCGGTATGCCGGTGTCGACCACGCACAGCATTTCCACCGCGATCATGGGCGTGGGCTTCGGCAAGAACCCGCGCAAGCTCAAATTCACGGTGATCGAGCGCATCCTCTGGGCCTGGGTGTTGACCATTCCGGCCTCCGGCGGCGTGGCCTACGGTTTGTTGAAGTTGTTCGAGGCGTTCGGCTGGGCGTGAGGCCGCGCCGCGTGTTGCGAATGCGAAACGCATGCACCCATAACGACAAAGCCCCGGTTCGCACCGGGGCTTTCGTTTTTGCGGGTTCTTCGATGCGCGTCGAGGGCATCGACGCGTTCGGGCGACGGCTTCAGAGCAAATCGCCGCCTGCCGAGAGCGCGCGTTCGAGCTGATCGCCCATGCCGCCGATTTCCAGGATCAAGCGGTCGATTTCGGAGGGCGTGAGGCTGTCGTAGGGGCGGTTTTCGCACAATTGCAGATACGGCACGCCGTCGAGTTCGCCGATGGCCAGATAACCGATGCGGCTCTGCCAGTTGAAGGCCAGCGCGCGGCGGCCGTCGATGCCGGTGGTCGGCGCGATCACGGTGCTGACGCGCAAGTAATCGCGCCCGTCTTCGCCTTCCAATTCCGACAGGAAAATCGCCTGATGCCGGCGGCCCTGCGACAAAGACAATTCGACGCAGCACACGAAGGGCTCCTGCATCGTCAGCTTGAAATCCGCGGATGCCAAATGGCTGCGGATCTGTTCGAAATTCTGCATGGGAAAGGAAGAGGCCGAAGGGGGAGGCGCTATGCTACCCGAATGGCCGCTCGCGCACCCGTTCGCATACCTGCTCGTACACCGGCTCGCACGCCCGCCGAACGCATCGTCGCCGCGATCCGCGCGATTCCGTGCGGCGAGGTGGCCGGTTACGGCCATGTCGCGCAACGCGCCGGCCTGCCCGGGCGGGCGCGCATGGTGGCGCGCTTGCTCGCGCACAACGACGATCCGACGCTGCCGTGGCATCGCGTGTTGCGCAGCGACGGCCGGATTGCGTTTCCCGCCGACTCGGAAGGTTTTATCGAACAGCGCGACCGTCTGCGTCGCGAAGGTGTGGACGTCTCCGACGAAGGGCGCGTGCGCGTCGCGAAGCGCGCGCGCAGCCTCGACGAATCGATTTGGGGATGACGTTCGCGCGATGAAGGCGCCGCTGCCTACGCCGGATTCGTTTCGCTTAGCCGAAGGCGCGATTCGCCGCCAGATCGACGCGTAGCGCCCGCGAATTCCGACGAAAGACCGACGTCGTGCTCAGAACGCGTCGCGCGTGCGCCGCCGCATCCAGCCGGCGATGCTGTAACGCTCGCGATGCGCGACCAAGACCTCGTGTTCCAACTCGCTGAGAAAACACACGCTGCCGCCGACGGGCGCCAATTCGATGGTCTCGATCGCGTCGTCGTTTGAGCCGTCGTGGCTCGAACTGTCGCCGTTCGGCAGATACAGCCGCAAAGCGCCGCCGTCGGCCGCAGTCCACTCGGCATTGAGATAGCTCACCCAGGAGACGACGCGCGCATCGCTGTCGCGAAAACGATCGCGATGCCGCGCATAGCCGGCGCCGGATGGATAAGCGGCGTAATGCGCCTCGAATTCGACCAGACCCAGGAACAGACGCCGATCGATCGCGGCGCGGATGCGGGTCAGGGCCGACAGATAGTCGGCGGCGACCTTGCCGCAGCGCGGATCGTCCAGCCAACACGTACGGTCGCCGCGCACGTCGGATCGACGCAGATGCGTCCCGAGCCGGCCCACCGCCGCTTCGCCGAGCGCTGCATCCGTTTGCAGACGCTCGAGATCCTCGCGCAGCCGCGCGACCATCGCCGGGGGCGGCCAGTGCGCGATCCAGCAGGCGCCATGGGCCTCCAGATGCGCGGCGACCGCCTCGCCGAGCGCGGCAAAATCCGTGACTTCGTCTTCACGGCTCGTCGAGGAGGCGGCGAAGACGCGGGCGTCCAGAGTCGGGAGTGTGCGCATGCCGGTATCATAGAGCGCCGCTGTTCACGTTCGGGCGGCTTTGGGTGCCGACCGAGACGCGCAGACGAAAACGGCGCTCTCGTCGACGCGCCCACCCGCGCGACCACGCCGCATCGCATCTTGCTCTCCAAGGAATTCGGATGTTGTCCAGGCTTCCCCCGGCCACGCGTTATCTGCTGATCGTCAACATCGTGTGTTCGCTGATCGCGATGTTCATCTTCCCGACGCGACCCGAGTGGTTCGCCCTTTGGCCTTGGTTGCCCGGCGAGCCTTGGGCGATGCAAATCTTCATGCCTTGGCAACCGATCACGCATGCGTTCGTGCATGCCGATCCGGTGCATCTGATGCTCAACATGCTGGGTCTGGTGATGTTCGGCGCGGTGCTGGAATCGGAATGGGGTACGCGTCGATTCCTGTTGTTTTATGGCGTTTGCGTGCTCGGCGCGGCGCTTTGTCAGTTCGCGCTCGCCACTTGGATGGTGCACTCGGAAGGCCGCATCACGTTCGCCGTCGGCGCTTCCGGCGGCATCTACGGCTTGCTGGTCGCGTTCGGCTGGTTGTTCCCGAACGATCGGATGGGATTGTTCTTTCTTCCGACCACGTTCAAAGCGCGGTACTTCGTGATCGCTTTGGTCGCGCTGCAGTTGGCGCAGGCGCTGTTCGGCGGCGATACCGGCGAATCGCACGTCGCGCATCTGGGCGGCGCTTTCTTCGGCGCGGCGTTGCTTCTCTACTGGCGGCGCGACCGCACCCGCCCCCCGCAAGGGCCGGCGCCGCGCCGCCGCGCCTCCCATCTGCGCGTCGTCCGATGACGGCTCGGCGGCTCCCCTTCGACGGCTGTGGTATGTTCGCGCCGGTCGAGGCCACTTCGAACGAGACGGATCAATAGCGCATGGTTTGGGACGCGTTTACCATTTTCGAGCAATTGCTGATCTTCATCACGATCGGCAGTCAGATGTATATCGCGATCCGGGTCATCGCCTTGGCTCATGGCGCCGAGCAGTACGTGCGCATGATGTCGTTCAGCACCGGGTTTCTGATGTTCCTGATCAGCCGCGCGCTCGGGATCACTTTCGCGGACATGATGATCCAGGCGCACACCTACGACAGCACGATGCTGATGCTGGTGACCGGCGGCATCCTTCCGTTCGTGGTCGGCGTGTTCATTTCGGAATTGACCATCATCGCGCTGTTCCTGGGCAAGCCCGTACCCATCCGCATGGTGCTGATGGTGGCCGCATTCACCATTTCGCAGGCGGCGTACACCAATTTCGTCGCGTGGACCACGCAGATCACCACGCTCGACAAGGCCTTCATTCCCAACCTGTGTTACGCCGTCGCCGTCGGCGTGTGGTTGACGTTCCGCTTCCGCGGCATCAAGCCGGGCGCGCTCGCGGGCAAACCCGAAGAACCCTGAGAGCCTGTTCAAAATCTGCTGCGCTCGGCGCGAAATCCCCATTGCTCGCGACGATTTTGAACAGGCTCTGAGCGAACCCCGCCGCTTCGCTCGCAGGCGTCCTTTTCGAGCGCGCTCCGCGGCCGCTACCGCCGCCGCGGCCGATGACGGCGTAAATCGCGGATCAAAGCATCGCGTTCTGCGCGTTCGTGTCCGTGGCGCGCGTATCGCCAGCGGGCGAAACGTTCGGTCAATTCGAGCAACGACGTCGAATTCGCTTCGGTCGCTTCGCGAGCCGCGCGTTGCGCCCAACGCAGCGCCGGCTCGTGCCGTTCGCGAGTCAGACCGATGCGTCGATACCGCGCTTCCATGCCGCGCCAGGCGCGCAGCAAGGGGTCGCGTTCGCGTTCGTTGCGCGTCGTCAGCCACCACATGCCGCCCAGCGCCAGCACGGTGCCGATGATGAACACCTGCGCCAAGCGCGCCGGGTCCATGTCGGGAACGCCGAGCGAACTGAACAAACGTCGCTGGCGGTTCGCATTGAAGCCGAGCACGAAATCGTTCCAACCGCGACGCAGCCAATCGCCGACGTCGAATACCGGGCCGAACCCCGAAAAACCGGCGAACGCGCCGGGCGCGCGGTCGTCGATGGTGTCGTAGATGCGTTCGGGGGCGACCGCGGCGGTGGGGTCGATGCGCACCCAGCCGCGGCCCGTCAGCCAGACCTCGCTCCAGGCGTGCGCGTCGGAACGGCGCACCAACCAATAGTCGCCGATCGGGTTGCGATAACCGCCGACATAGCCGGTCACCACGCGCGCGGGAATGCCCGCGGCGCGCATCGTGACCACGAACGAAGAACTGTAGTGCTCGCAAAATCCCGCTTTCGTGCGGAACAGGAATTCGTCCACGGTATGGCGGCCGAGCGGTTCGGCATCGAGGGTGTAGACGAACTCTCGGCGGATCGACGCGAGCATGCGGTTGACGATGGCCGCATCGGCCGCGGCGCGATCGCCGCGATGCGCGGCATCGGCTTCGCGTCGCCAGCGCTGCGCCTGCGCGAGCGTCTTCGGGTTGTAGCCCGCGGGCAAGCCCAAGGCGCGTTCGCGCAACCAAGGCGGCAACTCGGTTTCGAAACGCTCCGGCGCCGCCGATTGCAGTCGCCAACGCGTCAATGCGGCCATCGGCAACGCCGAACGCAGGCTGTAATCGTGATCCAGGGTGGCATCGTCGGGCGCCGCCAACGGCACATCCAAGGCGACCATCTGCCGTCGATCGGTCGGTTCCAACTCCATTTCGTAGTCGTAGCGCTTTTCGCTGTGTTTCGTCGCCGCGCCGCGCTCCGCCTGCGGACCGCTCCAGCGCAGTCCGCGCCAGCGACGCCCGTCGAAATCCCAGAGCACCGGGCCGCGCCAATACATCTCCGACGCCTCGGGCTGCGGGCCGAAAAACGTCGCGCGCAGGGCCGGGCTTTCGTCGGCGATCAAATCGATCCAATCGCCGGGCGACATCTCATTGGATAGGCCCGGCCTGCCGATCGCGCGATCCGGCACGCCCCACAACGGCGACACCAAACGCGGGAACAACCAGAACACCACCAGCGCCAGCGGCAACCCGGTCAAGGCCATGCGGCCGACGCTGCGTAGACGCTGCCACGGCGCTTCCCGGCCCGTTGCGGTGTCGTCGGATGCGAATTCGGACTCGGACTCGGAGAGTTTCGACATCGCCATCAGCGCGACCGCGAGGCTGATCAAGCCCAGCGCCAGCGAGATCGGGCCTTGATCCAGCAGAAACGTCGCGAACGGCGCGAACAGCGCGAACCCCAGCAGACTGCGCGCGTCGCGCCGATGCCGCAGTTCGACCGGCTTGAGCGCCAGCATCGTCGCCAACAGCGCGCAGCCGGTGTCGCGCCCGAACGAGAATCGGTAGAACAACATCACCGTCGCCAGCAGCGCCAACGCCAGCAGCAAGCGCACGAGGATCGACACGTGGCCGCTGCGCGCGAGCAAGGGCGTGGCCAAACCCACCACGCTGACGCCGATGGCGAGAGTGCCC
>JAGNNB010000152.1 GCA_017990865.1 Lysobacteraceae bacterium | reverse complement strand
CCACCAGCCGCCGCGCACCGGCTTGCGCGCGGTCGGCGTCGGCCGCCAAGGCTTCGTCCAGCCGCACCAGCACCGCCGGCAACGCGGCGTCGAACGCCGAATGCAAGCCGCGCGCGGCGTCCAGCTCGGTGCGCAATGCGACGACCGCCTGCGGTTCGCGCTGCAGCGCGCGCAGCGTGTCGAGGCATTGGATATTGCCGCTGCCTTCCCAGATCGAATTCAGCGGCGCCTGCCGATACAGCCGCGGCAGGATCGATTCCTCCACGTAGCCCGCGCCGCCCAGACATTCCTGCGCTTCGTTGACGAAAGCCGGCGCGCGTTTGCATATCCAGTATTTTCCGATCGCCGTCGCCGCCCGTGCGAACGCCGATTCGTGACGGTCGCGCGCGGCGCGATCCACCGCGCCGGCGATGCGCATGGCGAACGCGGTCGCGGCTTCGGATTCGATCGCCAAATCCGCAAGCACATTGCGCATCAGCGGTTGGTCGATCAACAAGCGGCCGAACGCGATGCGGTGCCGCGCATGATGCATGGCCTGGATCAAGGCCATGCGCATTTGCGCGGCCGAACCGAGCATGCAGTCGAGCCGCGTCAACATCACCATCTCGATGATCACCGCGATGCCGCGGCCTTCCTCGCCGATGCGGTACGCGCGCGCGCCGTCGAATTCCACTTCCGAGGAGGCGTTCGACCAATCGCCGAGTTTGTCCTTCAGGCGCATCAGCCGGAATGCGTTTTTCTCGCCGTCGGGCAAGCGTCGCGGCATCAACAAGCACGTCAAACCGCCGGGCGCTTGCGCCAACACCAGGAAGCCGTCGCACATCGGCGCGGAAAAAAACCATTTGTGGCCGGTCAAGGCATATTCGCCGTCTCCCGCGAGCGGCGCGGCGACGGTGGCGTTGCTGCGCACATCGCTGCCGCCTTGCCGCTCGGTCATGCCCATGCCGAGGGTGACGCCGGTTTTCTCGACGATGGGAATGTCGCGCGGGTCGTACGCGCCCGAGACCGCCTTCTCCACCCAATCGCGCAGCGAAGGCACGCGCCGCAGCGCGGGCACCGCGGCATGGGTCATCGTCAACGGACAGCCGCTGCCCGGTTCGACTTGATGATGCAAAAAGCACAACGCCGCGCGCGCGACATGGCCGCCGATGAGCGGACCGGTCCATTCCGGCGTTTTCCAAGCGTGCGGCGCCCACGACAAACCGACCATGCCGTGCGCGATCGCTGCGGACATGACCTGGTGATACGCCGGATGGAATTCGATGCGATCGATGCGATGGCCGAAGCGATCGTGCGTCCGCAAGCGCGGGCGATCGCGATGCGCGTCCCAGCTCGCTGCGTACAGCGCATCGCCGACCAAACGGCCATACGCCGACAGCGTGGCGTCGAAGCCTTCTCCGCCCTCGCGCACCACCGCTTCGCGCAACGCTGCGTCGCCGTGCCACAGATCGCGCGGCGCGAATTCGGGCGGTTGATTGACAATGGCGAACGGGTAGATCGCGTGCGGTTCGGCGGACGATTCGGCGCCTCGATGACCGGCGCGCGCGTTCGCGGTGGACGGACTGTCGGACATCGGGGTCGCCTTCGCCTCGGGGGAAGCGGGCTCACTCTAGCAGTTTCGCGGCGCACACAAAGAGCCCCGCCTGAGCGGGGCTTTCGGGATCTTTCTTGTTGGGGGAGCGCGTTCGGAGATGCCTCGAACGCGCGACTCGAAAAACGCGCGCGCGGCGCGTTTTCGAAGACCGCTCGCTTACGCCACCGGCGTGACGCTGGCGGCTTGCGCGCCCTTCGGCCCGGTCGTGACCTCGTAACTCACGCGCTGCCCTTCTTGCAGACTACGGAAGCCTTTGGCGCTGATCGCGGAGAAATGCACGAACACGTCGGGGCTTCCGTCTTCCGGGGCGATGAACCCAAATCCCTTTGCATCATTGAACCACTTCACTGTTCCGTACGGCATATTCCTCGAACCTCGTCTGGTGTTGGCCTGAGTGTTGTGCATCCGCGCACGGGGCCTCGCACCCCGACGCAAGCGGAGTATGCCTGAGCGGATCGGCCTTGCAAGAGGGCGGGCGACCCGGCCCCAGACGTCGGCCGGGACGTCAGCCCGGACATCGACGCGGGCATGGCCGGCGACCGACGCTCAGCCGCGCTGCGTCGCGTCCAGCAGGATCGCGTCCATCAGCATCGCATCCAGCAGCGGCGCCAATCCGGCGCTGGCGGCGTCGACATTCGCCAACACCTCGGCGAGCGTGATCTGCTCGTCCGGGTCGGGGCCGGCGCCGGCCGCCCAGTTCGCCACGATCGCCAAACAGACGTAATCCAAACCCAATTCGCGGGCCAACCCCGCTTCGGGCATCCCGGTCATACCGACCAGATCGCAGCCGTCGCGACGCATGCGCGCGATTTCGGCTTTCGTCTCCAAACGCGGCCCCTGGGTGGCGCCGTAGCAACCGCCGTCGACCACCGCGACGTTCGCCTTCGCGGCGGCGCGCAGAATCTCGGCGCGCAGGCTCGGCGTGTAGGGGTCGCCGAAATCGACGTGCAGCACATCGGTGCCCTGCTCTTCGCAGAGCGTCGACACGCGACCCCAGGTGTAGTCGATCACTTGATCCGGGCAAGCCAACACGCGCGGACCGAAGCGCTTGCCGATGCCGCCGACGGTGTTCAGCGCCAATACGCGGCCGGCGCCGAGCGCTTTGAGCGCGGCGAGATTGGCGCGGTAGTTGATCTTGTGCGGCGGCACCGAATGGCCTTCGCCGTGACGCGCGAGGAACGCGACGCGACGACCGGCGAGCGTACCGATGCGCACCGGCCCGGACGGCGCGCCGTAACGCGTGACCGGCTGATGACCTTCCACGTTCTCCAACGCGGTCAGTTTGTATAGGCCGGTACCGCCGATGATGGCGAGCGCGATGTCGCTCATCGTCACTCCTTCAACGCATAAATCGCGGGCAAATTACGGCCTTGTTCGCGGTAATCCATGCCGTAACCGAAGACGTAACGGTCCGGCACCTCCACGCCGATGTAGTCGGCTTCGATGTCGTCGACGCAGCGGTCGTGAATTTTGCGCGCCAGCACCGCGACGCGCACGTCGGCAGCGCCTTGATCTTCGCACCAGCGTTTCACCGCCAACAGCGTGTGGCCTTCGTCGAGAATATCGTCGGCGAGCAGCACGCGACGCCCGCGCATCGGCGTCGCGGGGCGATGCAACCACGCCAAACCGGAACCGGACGTGCTGCCCCGGTAGCGCGTGGCGTGCAGGTAATCGAATTCCATATCCAGGCCGCGTTCGCCCAGCGCGAACGCGAGCTGCGCGGCGAACGGCAAGCCGCCGTGCATGATCGTCACGTACAGCGGGGGCGGCTCGAGCGTGCCGTCTTCGGCGACGACCGGGTCGGGATAATCCGCGCGGATCGCATCGGCGATGCGCGCGATCGCGGTGTCGAGCATGCGGCGATCGAACAACAGATCGGCATCGCGCAGCGCTTCGGCCAAACGCGGCGCGGTCATGCCGCCGCTCCGCTGATCGCGGCGCCGCTGAGCGGAACGCCGCTCGGCGCATCGCTCGCATCCGCGCCGCCGAGTTCCGCCGCCAATCGCGCTTGCGCGCCGTCGTAACGCGCATCGGCCATCAGCGCATCCCACGGCATCGTGCCGCGGCCCATCAGGCCGGTCAGCGCATGCGGATCGAAGCGACGACCCGCGACCGCCGCCAGCGACTCTTCCACCAAATCCGGATGACACACCAACACCACATCGCACCCCGCATCCAAATGCGCATCGATACGCTGTTGGATGCCGCCGGCCGAAAACGCCGCCGCCATCCCGATATCGTCCGAAAACACGATGCCGCGAAATCCCATCTGCTCGCGCAGCACGGTGCGAATCCAAAACGGCGAATAGCCCGCGGGTTCCGGCGCGACCTGCGGATACACCACATGCGCCAGCATCACCGCCTCGGCGCCCGCCTCGATCCCCGCGACGAACGGCACCAGATCCAGCGCGCGGATCGCCTCCAGCGAGCGGTCGTCCACGGCGTCGTCGAAATGCGTGTCTTCGCGCACCGAACCGTGACCGGGAAAATGCTTGATCGTCGCCGCCATGCCGGCGCTGTGCATGCCGCGCACATAGGCGCGCGCGAATTCGGCCACGATCTCGGGGTTTTCGGAGAACGCGCGATCGCCGATCGCCAGATTGCCGCGCCCCAAGTCCACCACCGGGGCGAAACTCAAGTCCACGCCGGTGGCGCGCACTTCGCTGGCCATCAGCCAGGCGTGCTCTTCGGCCAAGGCCAGCGCGCGCACGGGGTCGGCGGCGTACGCGCGGCCGAACCGCTCCAACGGCGGCAAATCGCTATAGCCCTCGCGAAAACGCTGCACGCGACCGCCTTCTTGATCCACGCAGATCAATTGCGGCCGCGGCGTCGCTTCGCGGATCGCGGCGCACAACTCGGCGGTCTGCGCTTTCGAGACGAAATTGCGCTTGAACAGAATGACGCCACCGCAACCGTCGTGGCGCAGCCAGTCGCGCTCGCGCGCGGTGAGTTCGGTACCGGCGACGCCGATCACAAGCATGGTGTGGACTCCAGATCGGCCGCGGCGCGTTCGTGTTCGCTCCATTGCGAATACGGGCGCGAGGCCAAAGCGAGATTGTAATAGCGCAGGCTGTCGGTGACTTCCATACCCAACCAATCGGGCCGTTCGAACCATTCGTCGCCGGAGGACAATTCGATCTCGGCGACGATCAAACCGGCGTTCTCATCGAGGAATTCGTCGATTTCCCAGCGATGACCGCCGTGATCCAACAGATGCCTGGATTTGCGGATCAATCCGCCGACGCACAACGACAGCAACTCCTGCGCATCGGCGAGCGGCAACGCGTAGTCGAATTCCTGACGGGTGTGGCCGGCCTCGCGCGATTTGATGTTCAGGCGCGCGTCGGCGCCTTCGACCCGCACCCGCACCGAGGCGCGCTGCCCGCCGATGTCCATGGCGCGCTGATCGTTGATGTAGCCCTGCGCCATCGGCACCGTGTCGTGGATGCCGGCGCGCCAAGCGTCACCGACCACCAGGAATTTACGTTCGATCTCGATGCCCATGGCCTACGCCGGCTGCTTGCGGCCGTGGATTGTAGCCCGCCCCCGCGCCATGCGTCGGGCCGTGCGATAACTGCGACATCGACGCATCGGCGGCGACGCGCACGCGTGATAGCATGAAACCGTCGTACCTTGCGATTAACGGTAACGTAACAATTCCCCCGGCCAACGTATCGCATCGCCGTCGTGGCATCGGCCCTAACGCGCGAACGCATCGACCACAGGATCACGCCATGAGCAGTGGACAACACCCGGAAGGCAACGCTCCCCTGCCTTCGTTCGCGGACCTCGATCCGCGCGCGACGCCGCAAGACGCCTCCACGCGAGAAGCCAGCGCGGTCGAAGTGCTGGTCGAAAGCTTCGACGCATCCGCGCTGGATGTCGGCGATCCCGATCAACTCATGGACGCCGGTCTGGTCGGCTTGGTGGTGACCGCCGGCGAACGCAAACTCTCGCGCGGCGAACTGTCGCGGTTGATCGCCGCGCGTCGCCGCGGCAACGACGGCATCGACGACGAAACGCCGGAGCAAGCGCAGACCAGAATCGCGCAATATCAACAACCTCTGCAGTCGTACGACGAGCAACTGTCGCGCAACGCGCACATCGCCGCGAACGCATCGGACGCGCGCTTCGCCTACGACGATGCGCAAGCGAACGCCGATAGCGATAGCGCGAACGGTACCGGCGGCGGCGCGCGCTTCGAGAAGGCCCAGGCCGTCGATACGGCCACTAACGACGCCTCGACGAACCGCGCTTCGAACGGCACTGCCGGTCAACGCGTCGAATACAACGCAGCAACCGAGACCGCCTCGAGCGCCGACGCCACGGCTTCGTCGTCGAGCGGCGGCGGCATGCGCGTCGAACGCGCGCCGACCGACCCGAACGCCAATACCGCGCAGAACGGCGCGAAATCGAATTTCACCGACGCCACCGACGCGAACGCCTCCGCGAATGCCAGCGGAAGCGCGAACGCGAGCGGCACGACCTCCAGCGCGGCATCGGGCGCCTCGAGCGCTTCGTCCGGCAGCGGTACCGGCGGCGGTATCCGCATCGAGAAGGTCGAAGCCAACGCCAATCAGGCCGGCGCTTCGGGCAAGAACGGCGCCACCGACGCCACCGCAGCGGCGAACGCCAGCGGAACCAACGCCTCCGGCACGGCGACATCGAGCGCATCGGCGGCGAGCTCCGCCGCTGCGGCGGGAGCTGCGGCGGGTGCCGCTGCGGGAACCACATCGTCCAGCGCCTCGGGTTCCGGCAGCGGCACCGGCGGCGGTATCCGCATCGAAAAAGCCGACCCCACCGCCGCTCCGGGCGCCGCGAATACCGGCAAGGACGGCAGCGCCGCGAACGCCAGCGGTACCCATTCCGGAACATCCGGCACGAACGCTACTGGTACGGGCACCACCGGCACGGGCACTGCCGCCGCCAGCGGAACCGCATCGGGCACGGCCGGCACGAGCGGCACGGCCTCCGGCAACGCCAGCGGCGGCACCTCCGGCGGCACCAAGATCGAGAAGACCGGCACCGAGGGCGAAGCCAGCGCCAGCGGTACGAGCGGCGGCACCAAGATCGAAAAACGCGACCCGAACGCCGCGGCGACGGCAACCGCCGCTAGCACCGGTACCAGCGCCGGCACGAAAGACGGTACGAGCGGCAGCGCTTCCGCGACGACGACGGCCAAACCCGCCGAGACCGCCGCCCCGCAGGCCGCCGCGAAACCCGGCGATGCTCCAGGCGCCGCCGCCAAGCCGGCGGATGCGCCTACCGCGCAGGCGACCAAACCGGGCGATACGCCCGGAGCGCAGGCCGCTAAACCCGCAGAGGCGGCCCCGCAAACGGCCAAGCCCGGCGGCGAAGTGCCCACCGCCCAAGCCGCGAAGCCCGCAGAAGCCCCGGGCGCGCAAGCGAACAAACCAGCCGAATCCGCGACGCCCACAACGAAACCGACGGAACCGCCCGGCGCGCAAGCGGCAAAACCAAACGAGGCACCCGGCCCGCAAGCCGGCCAACCCGCCGACCCGGCCGCGCAGGCGAAGCCCGCACCAGCCGCGGACCCGGGCGCGCAAGCGAAGCCCGCGCCAGCCACCGATCCGGGCGCGCAGGCGAAGCCCGCGCCAGCCGCCGATCCAGGCGCGCAGGCGAAGCCCGCGCCAGC